>JBHENV010000255.1:0-7555 GCA_046261895.1 Candidatus Limnocylindria bacterium | reverse complement strand
AGGCCACTCACGCCCAATTCCGGCGATGCCGCGAGTGCGATGGCGATGCTCAGCGCGACCTGGCCCAGCGTCGCGAGAACGGGCGTGCGCGTGTCGTGGAGCGCGTAGAACGCGCGGGCCAGCACGAGGTTCAGCGAATGCGCTCCGAGCCCGAGCATGAACGCCAGAACGACCGCGGCCAGTGCCTCGAGTGCCTCCCGATCGAGGGCCCCGTGGCCGAAGAGCAGCTCGACGATCTCTTCCCGGCCCACGATCGCGATGACGGTGAGCAGGGCGGCGCCCCAGGCGACAAACCGCAGGCTCCTGTGCAGCAGGGCCCGGTACTCGACGTGGGCTCCCCGGGCCGCCGTGCGTGCCAACGACGGGAAGACGACCATGCCGAGGGGGACGCCGAGGAGCGCGATGGGTACCTGCAGGATGGTGAAGGCCAGATTGTAGACCGTCACCGCACCCGTGCCGAGCAGTGAGGCGAGGGCCGTATTGACGATGAACACGGCCTGACTTCCCGCCAGCCCGAGACTCCGCGGAGCGAGCTGACGCAGGGCCTGCCACGCTCGCCGGTCCTTCAGGTCCACGCTCAGCGGTGTCGTCATGACCCGGTGGCGAAGCAACGGCACCAGCTGGACCGATAGGAACAGGAACGCGCCGACCGCCACGCCTACGGCCACCCCGAAGATGCCTAGTGCCGGCGACAGGAGCACGGCGCCCAGGATGATGGCGACGTTGTAGGCGATGGGCGCCAGCGCGGCGGCTCGGAACCGGCTCTCGCTGTTCAACACGCTTGCCGCGACGGCCCCGACCGCGAAGCACAGTGGAGACGCCAGCATGAAGCGCGTCAGATCCCCTGTGATCTCGCGTTGTGGCTCGGTGAACCCTGGTGCGATGAGCGGGACGAGGAGCGGCACGGTGACGAACGCGACTGCCACGAGGGCAAGCAGCGCCCCGAGGAGAATCACGCTGATCGTCCGGATCAGCACCCAGACGCGAACCTCGTCCCGCTGGCGGGAATCCGCGATGAGCGGGATGAGAACTGAGCTCAGCACGCCCCCCGCCACGAGCTGGAGAAGCGCGTCGGGGATCCGGAAGGCGGCAAAGTAAGCATCGAGCTCCGGCGACGCGCCGAAGATGTCGGTGATGACGAGGACGCGTATCCAGCCCAGGATGCGCGAGATCAGGCCGGCAGCCACCAGCAGTGCGCCGGCGCGCGCCAATTGCCGCGTAGAGTCTCTGGCGCTGACCGGGACCGCGGGATCGGAGCCGATCACCGCCAGGCGTGACGGGCCAAACGACTGGCGGCGCGCAGGATGCTGACGGCGGCGGGGCGCGGATCGCTTCCCGAGAGGACGTCGTCGCGAACTCCCGGCCGGACAAGATCCCTCAGCACGGCGACCGCGGCCCACCGTGGCGGAAACGGTAGGAACGAGTATCGTCGTCGCTGCGCCAGGACCGCTGTGGCCCACAGGAGATCGAGCTCGAGATTACGCCCCCGCATGCCGACGGCGTAGCTGCCCAGCGGCGCGAGGTCCCCGGTTGCGCGCTCCAGGTGCACTCGGACCAGCCCTTCCGCGAAGTCGACGCCTGCCTGCTGTGCGAAGGGAAGCGATCCCCATGCCCGCCCGTTGATCTCCATGAGCGCCGAGCACTCGCCGTCCACCTTGAACTCGACCATGGCGATGCCCGTCCATCGCAACGACCGTAGCAGGTCGACCGACTGCGCATAGAGCGCGGGATGGAGCGGCTCGCTTTGCCGCATGGCTGATGCCCCGCCCACGACCGGAACCTCGCGAATGCGCCGATGCTGGAACGCCAGCACTGGATCGCCGTCGGCCATGAGCAGCTCCACGCCGACGCCATGTCCGGCACACGTCTCCTGCACGAGGACATCTCCCACGCCGGCAAGCTCGTTCATCGCTCGCGCCACCGCGCCCGGCGTTCCGGCGTACACGGTTCCGCGACGGTCGAGTCCGCGTTCCGGATCCAGCCGGTACGAGGACTCCGGCTTCAGGACGACCGGGTAGCCGATCTCCTGTGCCGCCTGGAGAGCTTCCTCCGGCGTGCATGCCGTCCGCGTGGACGGGACCGCGACTCCCAGGTTCGTGGCGAGCTCGAGGGTCCGGTGCTTGCTGAGAGCCACGTCGAGGGCCTCTCGAGGGGGAGCAGCCAGTCGACACCTTGGCGGAAAGCGGTCTCGAGCCACGGAGAGAGGGATGAGCGACGCATCGGATACCGGAACCACGAGCTCGACGCCGTGGCGTTTGATCGTGTCGAGGATCCGATCGACGAACGCGAGCGGTGCTCGACTCGGTGGTGGGGTCCGGACGGCAAGCGTCGTGTGTCGCGAGTAGAAGCCGGCGCTGCCAGCCACCGAGCCCGTTGCGACAACGCGGCGCCCGGCGCGCCCGAGCGAACGGATGATCGCCAGCGCACTGCTGTCATCGGCGTCGGTGACAAGGACGGTCGACGAAGCGGAAGGGCGACCACTGCGTCCTGTCGCCGCCGCAACCGGTGCCTCGATGGCCAACGAATCTCCCCGCGCGCTGGAATCGTCACGGAACAGCGATGAGGGGCTCGTCGCGGTCCGTGCCCAAAGGGTACCGTGCCGCCGCGACGCTTGGACTCCCGAATCGCGTCAGTACGCCGCGATCTCCTCGCGCGCGGCGACGGTGTAGAACCGCGTGTTCGCCTTCCGGAACTGGAGTGGCACCTCGCCGATCGGCCCGTTGCGGTGCTTGGCGACCTTGGCCTTTATGAGCTCCACGTCGGCGTCCGGATTCTGCTCTCCGTCCCGATAGAGAAAGATGACGACGTCCGAATCCTGCTCAATGCTGCCGCTTTCACGTAGGTCGCTCAGCCGCGGCTCGGCCGTGCCGCGCTGCTCCACGCCGCGCGACAGCTGGGAAAGGGCGACGACCGGGACCTTGAGCTCGCGCGCGAGCTGCTTCAGCCCACGGCTGATCTCGGACACCTCCTGGACGCGGTTCGAATCCCTATTCGAGGTCGACGCCTGCATCAGCTGGAGGTAGTCGACGATGACCAGGTCGAGCCCGCGCTGCTCGGCCTCGAGCCGTCGCGCCTTGGTGCGCAGCTCCATGACCGAGAGGGCAGGCGAGTCGTCGATCCACATCGGCGCGCTGGCCATGTCGTTCATGACCTGTGCGATCTTGCTCCAATCGGTCTCGTCCACGAAGCCGGTCTGAAGGGGACGCGGGTTGATGCCGGTCTCGGCACTGAGCAGGCGAAGGGCGAGCTGCTCCCGACTCATCTCGAGGCTGAAGACCGCGACCTTCTTGCGCTCGCGGACGGCCGCGTGCTGCGCGATGTTGAGCGCCATCGAGGTCTTTCCCACCGATGGACGCGCGGCCAGGATGATCAGGTCCGACGGCTGCAGCCCGCCGAGCAGGGCATCGAGCTGCGACAGCCCGGTGGGCACGCCGAGGATCTGGCCGCGGTGCTCGTGGAGGTACTCGAGGCGGTCGTAGGCCTGGCCCAGCAGCACCGAGAGGGATTCGAAGCCACCGTCCGTCCGCCGCTGGCTGATCTCGAACAGGATCGACTCGGCACGGTCGATCGCCACCTCGGCGTCGTTGGCCTCCTCGTACCCGACCGCCGCGATCTTGCCGGCGGCGCCGATGAGGTTACGAAGCACGGCCTTGCGTTCGACGATCCGGCCGTAATGCTCGGCATGGACGGCGGTCGGTACCGTGTTCATGAGCGAGGTCAGGTAGGCCGGTCCGCCGACCGCGTCCAGCCGATCCCTGCGGCGCAGCTCGTCGCCAAGCGTCACGAGGTCGATCGGCTCGCGCTGGCCGTGCAGCGCAAGCATCGCCTCGTAGATGTCCGCGTGCTGCGCCCGGTAGAAGTCGGCCGCCTTCAGGAAGTCGCCGACCTTGAGGATCGCGTCGGCGTCGATGAGGATCGAGCCGAGCACGCTTTGCTCGGCCTCGACCGCCTGCGGCGCCAGCTTGTCGATGCTCATGCGCGGTCCTGCAAGGCTGCGCGTTCCCGCGCAAGGGTCGCGCCCGGCCGGACCGCGGGTGCGGTACCTATCGAACCGAGCGCATCCGTATCGTCTCAGCCATCTCAAGGGCCTTATCCCCACGCGTGTGGGAATTCCCACGCGGCGTGTGGATGGCCTGTGGACGACGGTATCGGACGCGGCTTACCGGTCGATTACCGCTCGCTTTGGTGACAGGTTCTGTGTCGCGAGGGGGCTATCGGCCCCAGCCATCAGGTGGCTCGCGACGGCCAGTGGCCATGTTCCAGGTATCGCGCTGTGCGACGACCAGGCCATGCGCGTCGAATCGAAGGACCGATGTGCCGGCCAGCGTCACCTCTTCGCCGGCTTCGCGAAGGGCGGCCCACCACTCGACGGCGGCGCGCTCGCCGTCGACGACCGGCTCTCCGAACCAGGCCCGGACATCTGACTCATCGGCAAATGCCCCCGACACGTACCCGCGCACGCCATCCAGGCCGTGGTCGACCTCACGGAAGGGCTCGCTCGAAGCCACGACGTCCGGCGCATACAGCGCCACGATGGCATCAAGGTCCTTCAATTCCCACGCACGTTGCCACGTGGCCGCCCACCGGCGCGCGGCGTCAGTCCCGTCCATGGTCTCCGACGTTGCCTCCGCCGATGGTGTCGCTGGTCGACGGGCTCACGACTCGGCGACGACGGTCACGCTGAGGACGGCGTCCACCCCCGGCATCACGCGCACGTCGACCTTGTGATCGCCGAGCGCCTTGATCGGCTCGCGCAGATGAAGGGCATGGCGATCGAGGACGATCCCCTCCTTATTGACCAGCTCACCGATCTGGTGGCCGGTCACCGCGCCGAACAGCCGTCCGCGCTCGCCGGCCTTGACCGGGACCACGAGCTTGAGCTCGTTGATCTTCGCAGCGGTCGCCTCGGCGGCGGCGCGGACGCTGCGGTCCCGCTCTTCGCGCTGGTCCTTGTGGCGCTCCCAGTTGGCGACCGCTCCCTTGTCGGCGATCACGGCGGCGCTGCTCGGCAGCAGGAAGTTGCGGGCATAGCCGTCCTTGACGTCCTTCAGGTCTCCCTCGCGGCCGAGACCCTTCACGTCGCGCTTCAGAATGACCTTCATTCGAGCTCCCTCGGTTCAGTGTGGTGCTGAGCCGTCCGGCGGCGCCGCCAGGCGGCGAGCGCGCGCTTCAGCTCATCGGGGTCGCGTACGCGACCGTATCGGTCAAGCAGTTCCGGCAGGTTGTCCCTGATCCGGTCGAAGCGATCTCCCATCAGGACACGCAGGCGGGCCACGTCGCGATCGAGATCGGCCGTTCCGTTGCGGGCCCGTGCCGAGTGCTCCGCCCGCACCTCCGGCGGCGCGTTCTGGATGAACAGATCGAGGACGAGGAGCAGGACCGTCAGATCGTCGGCCTGGCCGATGATCGGGATCACGTCCGGGATGAGATCGACCGGCACGACCACATAGGCAAGGGCAGCCAGAAGCATGCCCTTGAGTGGCAACGGTGTTCGGGGGTCACGAACCAGCCCCCACACCATGCGGGCGTAGGTCGGGAGCTTGACGACGAGGCGCGCCAGGCGCAGGTAGCGCGCCGATGAGGACAGGTTCACACGGGACTCCGGCGCTCTTTGGGTGGGAGCGGCATGATAGCAGGAGGGATCAGCGCTGCCGGTTTGACATTAGAACATGTGTTCTGCTACCGTATCCGGCAATCGATGAACGCACCGAAGTGTGCGGAGGAAACTCGTTGACCAGGCACGACGCAGAGAGACGACAGCGCATCCTCGACTGCGTCTCGCAGACCGTTGACGACCGAGGCTATCCGCCGTCGGTCCGCGAGATCGCGGACGCGGTCGGCCTGGCGTCGACGAGCGCGGTCCACCACCACCTGATCGCTCTCGAGCGTGACGGTCTCCTGGAGCGTGGAACGCACTCGTCGCGCGCGCTGCGGGTGACCACACCGAAGCCTCGGGCTGCGGATCCCGGCAAGGTGACCCCGTTCCGGATGCCCGTCGAACGCGAAACCCTCACGCTCCCGGTGATGGGTGAGATCGCGGCCGGACAGCCGATCGAGGCCTACGCAGACGCGTCCGAGACGCTCGCCGTGCCGCGCTCGATGGAGGCACGCGAAGACTCGTACGTCCTGAGAGTGCGCGGCAAGAGCATGATCGACGCCCTCATCGATGACGGCGACTTCGTGATCGTCCAGCCGCAGGCCACCGCTCGCGACGGGGACATCGTCGTCGCGCTGCTCGAGGACAACGGCGTCACGCTGAAGCGCTACTTCCGCGAGAAGGATCGCATCCGCCTCCAGCCGGCAAATGCCGAGATGGAGCCGATCTACGCCACCGATGTCCAGATCCAGGGCAAGGTGGTCGGCGTCATCCGTCGCCTCTCCTGAGACCCCGGACCCGATGGCGCCGATCACGGCGCGCGAGCTCAACAGGGCTACGCTGGCGCGGCAGGGACTGCTCGAGCCGCTGAAGACGGCGACGGCCGGTGCGGCGGTCGAGCGGCTCGGCTCACTTCAGGCACAGCATCCGGAGTGGCCGCCCGTCGCGCTCGCGGCGCGATCGGCCGACGGGCGCACCGCCGACCTGGCGGGAGCGCTCGCGCGGCGCGAAGTGGTCCGCAGCTCGCTGATGCGCAACACGATCCATGTGATCGCCACCCGCGATCTGTGGCCCACGATCACCGTCTGCCAGGCGCTGCGGACCAATCAATGGCGTCTCCTGATGAAGGCCGACCCGACCGACTCGGCGCTCGGAAGGCGGATGAGGGCGGCGCATGCGACCGTCATCGCAGCGCTTCGCCAGCAACCGCTCTCGTCGCTCGAGATCGATCGGCTGATGGCCGCCGAGGTCGGTCCGAGGGCGACCTCAGTCTCCCGCCCCGCCTGGCGAGAGCCGGATGTGCCGGTCGTGGTCCGTGCGGCGTGGCGCCACTTCTCCGCGTTCGTGCCGCTCGTTCACGTGCCGCACGATGGCGAGGGGTACGGTCGGTCCAGGTACGCCATTGCCGCGGACTGGATCGGGCAGGAGCAGCCGGACCTCGACGATGCAGCGGCACGCACACATCTGGCGCGACGATATCTCGCGTCATTCGGGCCAGCCAGCGTCGAGGATCTCGTCGCGTACGTCGGGCGTGGCAAGGGAGGCATCGGGCCCTGGCGCGAGGCTGTCTCGGCGATCGGCGACGAGCTCGTGAGCTTCAGGGATGCCGACGGGCGCACCCTGCACGACGTGGCGGGCGCACCGCGGCCGCGCGACGACACGCCCGCACCTCCACGACTGCTCGCACGCTGGGACAGCCTTCTCCTTTCGCATGCGCCGAAGCATCGGGGCCGGGTCATCGCCGATGAGGACCGGCCCGCCGTGTTCAGCAAGAACGCCGATGTCCTCCCGACCTTCGTGGTCGATGGAACCGTCGCCGGAACATGGGCACTGTCACGGACGGCAGAAGGGACCGCGATCACGCTGCGTCCGTTCAACCGCCTGGCTCGCACCGATGCGGCCGCCCTCGAACGTGAGGCCGAGCGGGTGCTGCGCCTGCTCGAGCCTCGGCGCACGAAC
>JBHENV010000254.1:0-13185 GCA_046261895.1 Candidatus Limnocylindria bacterium | reverse complement strand
GAGTGGTAGCCGTAATGGCCGATCCACTGGTCGGCGCGCGCGGTGTGCGCGAACGAACGGTCCTCGAGATAGTGCCCCGTCCACGCGACGGTGCCATCGGCGACCGCACGGCCGGCGATCCCCTGCCCGATGGTCACCGTGGTGTCGTCGACCGGATGCGCCTGCGACCCTCCGCCCATGGCCTCGCGGTAGTCGGCCAGCTCCCGCGTTCCCGCCCGCACCTGGTGGATGACGACGTGCTCGGCGTCGAGCAGCCGTTTCGCGTCCGCCACGGCACGGCTCAGGACCGCGGCCGGATCGCGAATCGAGGTGATCGAGGCGGCGATCTCGCCAAGCGTGCGTTGCGCTTCGACGCGATGGGCGAGCTTCTCGGCGGTAACCTCCGCCTCGGCATTGAGACGGGCATTGGTCAGGATGATGGCGGCCTGGTCGGCGAGCAGGCCGAGCAGCTCGCCGGCATCGGCGTCGAATGCTCCCGGGGTCTCCGCGAAGACACCGATCGCCCCCATCGGCCCATCGTCGTCGAGCAGCGGAGCGGCGATCACTGCGCGGATCCCGAGCTCGCGGGCGACTCGATCGGACTCGGCCTCGTGGGTGAAGGTCGGATCGGCCAGGTAGTCCTCAGTCCACGAGGCGCGACCGGTGTGGATCGCGCGTCCGGAGACGCCGTCGTCGGCGCGGGTGTGATCCTCCTTGGTGAACGGGACGAGCTCGTTGTGGACGAGCGAGTGGCCATGTCCCCAGCGAATCGCTCCGTCCTCATCTGGGCTGACCATGCCGATCTGGCCGCCGTGCCCCTTCAGCAGCCGCACCGCGGCCCGAAGGGTCTGCTCCAGGACGGCCGATGGATCTCGGAGCGAGGTCAGCTGGGTCGCCATCTCGGCCAGCGTGCGCTGCGCCTCGACACGATGGGCGAGCTCGTCGGTGTGCCGCTGCAGCTCCTCGGTGAGCTTCGCGTTCGAGATGGCGATGGCGCCCTGGTCGGCGAGTCCCTGGAGCAGCGCCAGCTCGTCGGTGCTGAACGCGTGGGGGGCCTCGAACGAGACGGCCAGCGTGCCGATCACCTCGCCGCCGGGCGCCCGCAACGGCGCGGCCGCCATGCCGCGCAGCGCCAGGCGCTCGGCTACCGACTGGTCGTCCTCGTCGTGCAGGATGCGCGGGTCGACGAGGTAGTCCTCGGTGTGGACCAGCTCCCCTCGGGCGGCGGCCAGCCCGTTGATCCCACCGTCCACCGGGAAGTCGAGCTGCTCCAGCCAGTCCTCGGTCCACGCGGCGTTGCCGCCGACCATCACGGTCGGCCGAAGAAAGCGGCCACCGGGCAGCATGAGCGTCAGGTGTGCACCGTCGGAGCCGATCAGCCGCCGGGCGGCATCGACGATGAGCTCGAGGATCTCGCCCGGCTGACGGATGACCGTGATGCGCGCGGAGATCTGTCCGAGCGTGGCCTGGGCCTCGACACGCCGCCCGAGCTCCTCCCGCGATCGTGCCAGCTGCTCGATCAGCCGCTGATTGGCGATGGCCGTCGCAGCGTGATCGGCGAGCGCGCGGAGGAGCGCGATCTCCGACTCGTCGAAGTCGTCGGTTCGGGACGAATACGCGCCCAGCGCCCCGAGCACCTGCCCCTCGGCGACCAGCGGCGCCGCCGCCATGGATCGCATATTCGCGATCTCCGCGATCCGATCGGCGATCGGCGAGTGGTCGAATCGGCCGTCCTTGGGGTAGTTCCCCGATACGACCACCTCACGCGTGGCGATGGCGGTCCCGAAGAGGCCGACACCCACGGGCAGCGACAGGTCGCGGATCAGCTGTCGCGCCTCTCGATTGCGGATCCCGGCGTCGACCGCGAAGCGGAGCCGCGCCTCGTCCGGGTCGACCAGGTACACGATCGCGCCGTCGGCGTTCAGGAGACGCGCCGCTTCCTCCACGGCGCGGGCGAGGAGCGCGTGTGCGTCCGGCTGATCCGCGGGGCGGCGTCGGGTCGACTTCGGCGCAGGGCGAGTTGGTGCGCGGGTCATGAGCGGGCAGAGGATACGCCATCCCGCGCGCACGCCACCGTCGGATCGATGACGGAGGTCTCCTACGTCATGCGGCCGACCCGTGCGGCCACGGATGTCGCGCGAGCGCCTAGCCCCTCTGCCCGATTTGCCGAGCGTCCTGCGGTCCGACACTTCTGGCATCGAGATGAACCGATGCCGGGTGACCGGCCTCGAAACCCATAGGACCGGGAGGGTCAACCGCAATGTCAACGTTCCTGCGCAACCGCGCCACCGGCGCCGTGCTCACCACCGCCATCGTGGGGCTCACCCTCGCGACGGCCTACATCCACTCCACCCTGGGTGGCCTGCTCTTCACCCTCAACGCACTTGGCTACCTCGGCCTGGCCGGCCTGGTCGTGATCGGCGCCGTCGCACCGGTGGCAATGGTCGAGCGATTCAGCTGGTTCCCGCGCCTGGCGCTCATCGGCTACACCGCAATGACCATCGCCGGCTACCTGGTGATGGGCCCGTACTTCACCCTGGGCTTCATCGCCAAGGGGATCGAGGTCGCGCTGGTCGCGCTGCTGGTGATCGATGTCGTCCGAGTCTATGGCAGCCCGCTGGGGATGGTCCGGACCGCCCTCGAGTCAGTCGGCCCGATTCTCCCGGAGCGCTTCCGCCCGACGGCCGCCTAGACCGTCACCTCTCTCACCCAGAAGCGGGCTCGACACCGGGCCCTTTCTTCGCATTCGTCGGGTGCCTCGTCCGGTAAGGACGGGGCGCTCGCGTGCGCCGCTGGTTGCCGACGGCTGATCGGCCACTGTTGACCCGTGGGGCGGGTCAATCGCCATCTGACGGCCCATCGACCGCAGCTCCCGGTGGTTTGCCCCGCTGGAGCGGGACGCCTGCAAGTGAGCTGCTCTTCCTTGGGAGATAGCTTCGTAGGACGGCTTGCGCGGGCCGAGGCCGCGGCTAGACCAGCTTGTGCTCGACGGCATAGAGGGCGGCCTGGGTGCGCGAGGCGAGCGCGAGCTTGCCGAGGATGTTCGAGACGTGGGTGCGCGCCGTTCGCTCGGTGATCCCTAGCTCGTACGCGATCTCCTTGTTCGAGGCCCCCTTTGCCAGCTGCGCGAGCACTTCCTTCTCGCGCGTGGTGAGCGGCTCGATCGGCTCCGCGTCCTTGCGCTGCCGCAGCCGTTGGGCCAACAGCCGCGAGACCGCCGGGTCCAGGTGCACCTCGCCGTGGTAGGCGGCGCGGATCGCCTGTGCCACCTCCTCCGCCTCGGCATCCTTGAGCAGGTAGCCGGACGCGCCCGCCTCGAGCGCCGAGGTGACCTTCTCCTCCTCGATGAACGAGGTGACGGCCACGATCTCGATCTCGGGGTGCGCCTGCTTGATGGCGGCGATCGCCTCGAGACCGCCCATCTCCGGCATGAGCAGATCCATCAGGATGACGTCGGGAGCCAGCCGGTCTGCGGCAGCGA
This sequence comes from Candidatus Limnocylindria bacterium, assembly GCA_046261895.1. Taxonomy (GTDB): domain Bacteria; phylum Chloroflexota; class Limnocylindria; order QHBO01; family QHBO01; genus JACDBZ01. Next base: position 9,725 of record JBHENV010000254.1, on the reverse strand, counting down.
CACCCTCTCGGCCGTTCTCTGCCTCCCCGACCACGTCGAAGTCCTTGAGCAGCTCCAGAAAGCCGCGCAGCCCCCGTCGGACGACCGAATGGTCATCGACCAGCAGCACGCGGATCGGGCCTTCTTCGTCTATCACCGTCGCGGTCCCCTGCTTCTCGGATTCGTCGGGGTGGGGCGCGTCACCGGGACGCGCGCGGGAAGTATGCACCAGCGCGAACACGCGCTCGGGCTCCGGCACGTCCCGCAGTCGTTGCGTGCCCAGGTCACGCAGCACCGTACCGTCCGGCAGCGCACCGGCCAGCTCATCGATCGTGCTGCCGGCAAGCAACGTCTCGCCGCCCCTGGCCAGTGCCTGGAGCCGAGCGGCGCGAAACAGCGCGCGGCCGTAGAACCGATCTCCGCGCACCTCGACGTCGCCCGTGACCAGCGCGATCCGGATCCGGATCCGCCCGATCGCGCCCCAGTCCTCTTCGGCGACCGCCGACTGCAGGGCGTCCGCCGCCGCAGCCGCGGCGCCTGCGTCGGGAAAGCACGCGTAGGCGCCATCCCCGATCCGCTCGAACAGCCGGCCGCCACGAGTCGCGGCATGCGAGGCAACGAGCTCGTGGTAGCGCGACAACGCCAGGCCGGCAGGCGACCCATGACGCTCGACCAGTCGCGTGCTGCCCTCCACGTCGGCGAACATGAAGGTCAGATGTCGCGTCGCTGGAGCGGTCGCATCGTCGGGGTCCACGAGTCGAAGCATACCGACGGATGACGTAGGCCGGCATCGGCGAAAGATCCCGCGACCGACCGCGACCCGCGACCGGCGTCACGGGCGACCGTCCGGCTCATCATGGTTGCGCAGAGCCCCACAGCACAGCGCATGAAAGGAGGCAGCTCCGATGACGGCCGCAGGCGCATTCGCGCTCAGCATGACCGACGTCGCGTTCTTCACGCCGCCTCCGAATCGACCATCGCGGCCGGAACGGAGGACCGAGGGGGACGGCGTCATCACCGCCCTGCTTCACAGCATCCGCCGCGAGCTGGCTCACGCGGTGGAGACCACGCACACCGAATGGATGCCGAGGGTCACGAACTACCCGTATTGAGCCAAGTGCGATTCGAAAGGAGGCCGGTCGATGCATCCCATCACCGTCCTGATGCTGTCGCGGGCGACCGACGATGATCGCCGGCGCGAGCTCGAGGGCCGTCGCCATCGGCGGATCGAGCCAGGCTCGGGCGGCATGCCAGAGTTCCGAATTTGGAGACTGCGCCTGCCTCATTCAGCTTGACCAGCTCGAAGGCGGCCTAGAGCCTCAACCGGGCCGATGACCGGGCGCATCGTACCCGGCGGCGCAGCGACTATTCTCGGCTCGTGAACCGTCCGACGCTGACCGGCACCCCCGATGCGGTCCCGACCGTAGAGCTCAGGGATCTGCTCGAGGGTGGCGACCTGGAGCTGATCGACCGATGGCTCGCGCAGGCGGGCGAGGTCCAGATCGCCGACGAGCTCTCGCGCCTGCCCAGCCAGGATCGGGCGGTCCCGTTCCGGCTGCTCGGCAAGGACCGCGCGCTCGAGGTCTTCGAGCTTCTCGACCCCTCGCTGCAGCAGGAGCTGCTCGAAGGCCTGCGTGAGGCGAACGTGCGACACCTCTTCGAGGGGCTCGACCCGGACGACCGGGCCCGGCTCACCGAGGAGATGCCTGCGAAAGTCGCTCGACGTCTCCTCGCCGGCCTCTCGCCGAATGAGCGACGCCTGACCTCGACCCTGCTCGGCTACGCAGAGGACTCGGCCGGCCGCCTGATGTCCCCGGAGGTGGCCAGCCTGCGCGCCGGAATGTCGGCCGGCGATGCGCTCGAGCGGTTGCGCCGAATCGGTCGATCGGCCGAGACGATCTATGCCCTTCCGGTCACCGATGATCAGCGGCGCCTGGTAGGCGCCCTCGGCCTCCGAGACCTCGTCCTGGCGGATCCGGCGACGCCGGTCGGCGAGCTCATGGACCGAGATGTGTATTCGGCGCGGGTCGACACGGACCAGGAGGAAGCCGCGCGGCTGATTCGCGAGGCCGACCTTCTTGCGCTGCCGATCGTCGACACGGAGGATCGGCTCGTTGGGATCGTCACCGTCGACGATGCGATGGAGGTCCTCGAGGAGGAGGAGACCGAGGATGTCGCCAGGGCCGGAGGTGCGGAGCCGCTCGGCCGGCCGTACCTGACGACGTCCGTCCTCCAGATCGCACGGTCGCGGGTGGTGTGGCTGCTCTTCCTGATCGTGGCGGCCACCCTGACCGTGAACGTGCTCCAGGTGTTCGAGGGAACCCTCAGCAGCGTCGTGACCCTGGCGCTCTTCATCCCGCTCATCATCGGCACCGGCGGCAACACCGGTGCGCAGGCGGCGACCACCGTGACGCGCGCGCTGGCGGTCGGTGAGGTGCGGTTCAACGATCTCGGCGTCGTTGTCCTGCGAGAGGCGAGGGTCGGGCTTCTGCTCGGCGCGATGCTCGGACTCCTCGCGCTCGGCCCGACCTGGGTCTTCGCAGGACGTTCGATCGGCATCGTGGTCGGCCTCACGCTGCTGGCGGTCTGCACGCTGGCGGCCTTCGTGGGCGCCTTCCTGCCGCTCGTCGCCCGCCGTGTCGGCGTGGACCCGGCCGTCATGAGCGCGCCGTTCATCACGACCCTGGTGGACGCATCGGGGCTGATCATCTACTTCCTGATTGCACGCGTGGTGCTCGACCTGTGACGGAGCTCGGCCGCTGTCCATGGGCGGGTAACGACCCGCTGTACACCGCCTACCATGACGCCGAGTGGGGCCTGCCGCTCCGCGATCCCCATCGGCTCTTCGAGCTGCTCTGCCTCGAGGGCGCGCAGGCCGGACTCGCCTGGATCACGATCCTCCGCAAGCGCGAGGGATATCGAGCTGCGTTCGACGGATTCGACCCGGCGCGCATTGCCGCCTACGACGACAACGACCGGAGCCGCCTCCTGCTCGACGCACGGATCGTGCGCAACCGCGCCAAGGTGAGCGCGTTCATCGGGAACGCCGCCGCCTGGCTCCGGCTTGATGACCCGGTCCGGCTGATCTGGTCCTTCGTCGACGGCCGCCCGGTGCAGAACCGATGGCGAACGATGGCCGATGTCCCTGCCCAGACAGAGGTCTCGCAGGCGCTCTCCCGTGATCTCCACGGGCGGGGGTTCCGCTTCGTGGGACCGACGATCTGCTATGCCCTGATGCAGTCCGCCGGCCTGGTGAATGACCACCTGGTCAGCTGCTTTCGCCACGAGGAGGTTAGCGCGTGACAATTCGCTTGCTCGCTGGCACGCTTCGTGCTGATATGGACGCAACTCCCGTGCCCGTGGCGAGATGACTGCGCTCGAGCTGATCAGCCTCGTAAGTCAAGTGCTGTTCGTCGGCCTTTTCGTGGTCGTGTGTTGGGCTGCCTACCGTCGTCCGTCACGCTCGCACCTGAACACGGTTTTGCTCTTCGGTTCGATTGCGGCCGTCGTGACGCTTGCCCGACTCTCCGGGTGGCTCGGACTCGACGGACGGGTGGTGACCGGCGTCTCGCTCACGCTGCTCAGCGTCGCGCCCCTCGCCATGTTGCGGCTGGTCGACGACTTCAGCGGCACGCCGCGCTGGGTGCAATGGGCAGGAGTGGTCGCCTTCCTCGCAGTCTCAGGGCTGACGTTCACCACGCTCGGAACCGAGCTCGTGCTCGTCGAGCTCGCCCTCCTCGCCTGGTTCCTGCCGGTCGGCGGGTTTGCGGCCCTCGCATTCGGCCGGGCCGCGTCTCGTGCCCGCGGGATCACCCGGATGCGGATGGCGGCGGTCACGCTGGGCGCGCTCTCGTTCATCGGTGCGGTCGTAGTGCTGCTGCTGGGTGCGCTGTTCAACATCGAGATGTTGGAAACGGCCGGACAGGTCGGCGCGCTGGTGGCCGTGCTGTCGTTCTTCCTGGGCTTCGCGCCTCCGGCATGGGTACGGCAGGCGTGGCGTGAGCCCGATCTGCGTCGGTTCCTGCAATCCTCGATTCACCTGACCGGAATGGCCGACGAGCGGACGGCGGTCGTCCAGCTGCAGGGGGCGGTGGCGGACGCATTCGGCGCGACGGGCGCGGCCATCGGGCTGGCGGATTCAACCCGGGGAGTGCTCCGCTATCCCGACAGCGGCACTGGCTGGGAGGAGTATCCCGAGGATGCCTATATCGGCGGCCGAGCGTTCTCCCAGCAGCGGCGCGTGGTGGCACCCGATGCGGCCGGCGAGGATCCGGCCAATGCCGAGGTCTACCGCCAGAATGCCGTCCGGACCGTCATCGCCGCGCCGATCACAGCCGACGATCGCCGGCTGGGCGTCCTGACGGTCTATGCCAACCGTGAACCGATCTTCGTCGAAGATGACCTCTGGCTGCTCGAGCTGCTCGCCAATCAGACCGCCGTCCTCCTCGATGCTCGAGCGCTCTCCGCAGACGCATCGGCCCTGAAGTTCCGCGAGGACGCTGCCCAGCTGAAGGAAGAGTTTCTCTCCGCCGCGGCGCACGACCTTCGGACGCCGCTCACCGTCGTCCTTGGCCAGGCCGAGCTCCTCGAGCGGCGCCTTGCGCGTGACCCGGCCGCACCGATCGACCTTGTCAGCGTGAAGCGCATCGCACGGGAGGCGCGGCGTCTGCGCGACCTGGTCAGCGAGGTGCTGGATGCCCAGCGCCTGGAGCAGGGAGCGGCGGTCGTGAACCGCCTGGCGACCGACCTGCGCAGTGTGGTCGGGGCTGTGCAGCAACGCCTCCTCGAACAGGGACTCGACCTGAAGGTGGTTCAGCCGGACGCGGCCGTGATCAGCTCGGTCGACCGGAAGCGCGTCGAGCAGGTGCTCGACAACCTCGTCGAGAACGCGCTGAAGTACACGTCCGGCGGCGACATGCCCGAGCTGCACCTTCGATCGGTCGGTGACGAAGCTCAGCTGTCCGTGGTCGATCACGGCGTCGGAATTCCCGGCGCTGAGCGGGAGCAAATCTTCGAGCGGTTCTACCGCGCCTCGAACGTCAAGAGCATCACCGATACGGGCATGGGCCTGGGGCTCTTCATCTGCCGCCGAATCGTGGAGGCCCACGGAGGACGGATCTGGGCCGAGCTGACGCCCGGCGGGGGGAGCACCTTCAAGGTGGCAATCCCGGCCGAGGCCACCGTCTCGCCGCCAGCTGGCCCGGCGGCGGCGGCGTGGCCGATCAGCGGGACCGAGGCTGCAGCGGATGTCTGAGGTGCATGTCCTGATCGTCGATGACGAACCGGACATCCGGGCGACGGTCTCGGCCATGCTGGAGATCGAGGGCTACGACGTGCAGGAGGCCGCCAACGGGGCCGATGCGCTGCACGCCGTCGAACAGCGAGCACCGGACCTCATCCTCCTCGACATGCGGATGCCGGTGCTGGATGGCTGGGGTTTCGCGCGTGAGCTACGCCGTCGCGGCCACGTCATGCCGATCGTGGTCATGACCGCGGCCCGCGACGCGGCGCGCTGGGCCGGCGAGATCGCCGCCTCGTCGTTCGTGTCGAAGCCGTTCGGCTACGACGACCTGATCACGGCCGTGGAGAGCGCCCGGCCCGCGGGCTGACGCTCGGACCGTCGCTCAGGTCGCGGAGGCGGCTCCACCCCAGCTGGGGCCCCCGTAGCCGAGGAACCTGGTCGGTCGCAGGAGGATCGGCTGCGAGTACACCTCGGCGAAGCGCTGGGCGGTCAGGCCCGCGCGACGCAGCAGCTCGTGATACTTGGCCCTGAAGCCGGCCGGCATCACCTCCGTTGCCGAGGAAGCCGGCAGCTCGGCGGTCGCCTCGATCAGCTCGACCTCGAAGTCCGGACCCGGCGTGCCGACCGCCAGCATGACGCAGGGCTGATCGCGCAGATTGTCGACCTTGCGCGCGTGCGGCTTGCTGAAGGCCACGATCCGCTCACCGTCCCAGTGGAACCAGACGGGGACGACGTGCGGACGGCCGTCCGACTGCACCGAGCTGAGCCAGGCCACCGGGTCCTCGCGCAGCGCGGCCTCAGCCTGGGGGCGGCCGCGTGGCGGCTCGTGCGAGTTTTGGTGTCGATCGGCTCCTGGCATGACCCGATTCTCGGCCGCGGGGCGACCGCGCCACACTGCGGGACGTCTCGTTCTCCTCTCCGACGTTGGCCTAGCATCCGACCGGTCGGATGACGTAGCCGCGACCCTATACTCTCGCCTGCCATGCCGCCCATCGCCAGCGTCGACGTCCCGGCCTCGAGCGCCAACCTGGGAAGCGGGTTCGACTGTTTCGCGGCCGCGCTCTCGCTGAAGCTGCGCGCCGAGCTGTGGCATGGCGAGGACGCCGGGATCGTCCTCACCGCCCGAGGCGAGGGGGCGCCCAGGGACGGCGAGCCGGCGGACGAGAACCTGCTCATCCGCGCGTTTCGCGAGGGGCTGCGTGCATCGTCGGCTCCCGGTGCGGCGTCGTGGCGGATCGATGTCTCGAGCATGATCCCGGCGGCCCGCGGGCTCGGCAGCAGCGCCGCCGCGATCGTGGCAGGAGTTGTCCTCGGGGCAGCGGTCGGCCGCCGATCCGTCGACGCCGACCAGCTCCTGGACCTGGCGGCCAGCCTGGAGGGCCATCCAGACAACGTGGCCGCCGCGCTGTATGGGGGATTCACGGTCGCCGTGGCCGACGATCGACGACTGACACTGCGTCGGTTCCGCGCGCCGGAAGCCTGGATCCCGGTCGCCTTCATCTCGCAGCGGGAGAGTCGCACGCACGAGATGCGGGCCGCGCTGCCGACGACCGTGCCGCATGCATCCGCCGCCCGCCAGGCGGGGCGAAGCGCGCTTCTGGCGACGGCGATCATGACTTCCGATGCCGGTCTGCTCCGTAGCGCCATGACCGACGAACTGCACCAGCCGTACCGCCTGCCTCAGCTGACGGGGAGTCGCGAGCTGATCGAGCTCGCCTACGAGCGCGGCGCGGCCGGGGCGTGCCTCTCCGGCGCCGGCCCGACCGTGCTGGCCATCTGCGACTCGCCGACGAACGCGCACTCCGTCGAGAAGGCGTGGAATGCCGCCCGCGTCCCGGGCATGGCGACCCGCCTCCGCTTCGACACGTCCGGCGCACGCCTGGTTGCCGACTAGCCGCCCGCTGCGGGGCCAAACCCGAGTCGTCCCAGCCCGAGTCGGCCCCAGCCCGCCCCGCCACCGCTGGGCGGCGCTAACTGGACCTTGGCGGACGATGGGTCGAGTCTGCTCGCCAGCGGGGCATGGATAACGCCGCTGAGCGGCGGGACTCGGGCCGGGCATGGCGCGGTCGAGGCGATGCTCCTTCGTGGTGCTCAGATACCGCCGCTCAGCGGCGGATGCCGGGAGTCGGACGCAGCAGGCCATCGCGGCATCCGCGTCCGCGGGCTGGGCCCACGCTGCCATCTACCACTCAGACCGGTGAGAGTCGGTCGATTCAGCAACCTCTCGGCACGGCACCTCCCCCGGCGGCACGAGGGCGGCAGATTGGCCGAGTCGTGTTCGGCTGCCGTGGCGCCCACCAGCGTGGATGGTATCTGGCGAGGTCGCCGCCGAGGCGCGGACGGCGCGGGGGGCGATGGCGCTGCGCGCGTCGCAACCCAACCGCCGGTACCATGCACGGCGCCCCATGAGCCTCGTGACCATCGCCGGCGTGTCGAAGAGCCACGCCGCGCAGCACCTCTTCAGCGACGTCGGCCTGATGATCAGCGCCGGGCGTCGCATCGCCATCGTCGGTCCCAACGGGGCCGGCAAGACGACGCTGCTCGAGCTCATCACGGGTGACCAGCAGCCGGACGCGGGCACGATCACCCGCGCCCGGGAGACGGTCATCGGCTATCTCCGCCAGGAGGTGGCCGACAGCCGTGGCCGCAGCGTCCTCGCCGAGGTCATGGCCGGGGCGGGCGAGGTGAGCGGTATCGAGCGCCGCATGCGGCACATCGAGAATGAGCTCGAGGAGGCGGCCGACGAGGAGGAGCTCAGCGAGCTGATGGAGGAGTACGGCCGGCTCCAGCATCGGTTCGAGGCGCTCGGTGGCTACGGCATGGAGGCCGATGCGCGACGCATCCTCGCCGGCCTCGGTTTCGCCGATCCTGACATGGAGCGCGATATCGGCGAGTTCTCGGGTGGCTGGATGATGCGGGTGGCCCTCGCCCGGCTCCTCCTCCAGAATCCCGACGTCCTGCTCCTCGACGAGCCGACCAACCATCTGGACCTGGCGAGCGTGGAGTGGCTCCAGGGCTTCCTGGCAATCTACGCCGGGGCGATCGTCCTGGTCAGCCACGACCGCGACTTCATCAACGAGGTGGCCAACAGGGTCGTGGAGCTCCACGATGCGCGCGCGACAGAGTACGTCGGCGACTACGCCGACTTCGTCGAGCAGCGCACCGAGCGGATGGCCCAGCTCGAGTCCGCCGCCAAGAACCAGCAGCGCAAGATCGCGCATACCCAGGCCTTCATCGATCGGTTCCGCTACAAGGCTTCCAAGGCGCGGCAGGTACAGAGCCGTGTGAAGGCGCTCGAGCGGCTCGACCGGGTTGCCTCGCGGGGCGCCGGCACGAGGTCGGTGAAGTTCCGCTTCCCCGAGCCGCCACGCTCCGGCCGGACCGTCATCACCTTGACCGACGTCGCCAAGCGCTACGGCGAGACGGTCGTCTACGACGGCGATCTCGACCTCCAGCTCGAGCGGGGCCAGAAGGTGGCCCTCATCGGTCCGAACGGGGCCGGCAAGTCGACCCTGCTCAAGATCCTCGCCGGCGTGCTCGACTTCGACGGCGGAGCCCGCGAGCTGGGAAGCAACGTGCGTGTGGCGTACTTCGCGCAGCATCAGATCGAGGCGCTCAACCCGGACAACACCGTATTCAGCGAGCTGAACGACGCAGCACCGATGATGTCAACGACGGACATGCGCAAGCTGCTGGGCGCCCTCCTGTTCAGCGGCCGGGCGGTGGAGAAGCAGGTGGGCGTCCTGTCCGGGGGCGAGCAGACGCGATTGGCCCTCGCCAAGCTGCTCGCGGACCCAGCGAACCTGCTCTGCCTGGACGAGCCCACCAACCATCTCGACATCCAGTCGCGCGACGTGCTGGAGGACGCGCTCAACGCGTTTCCCGGCACGATCGTGCTGATCACCCATGACCGGTACCTCATCCGCAGCGTCGCCAACACGATCATCGAGGTCAACGATGGCGACGCCACGGTCTATCCCGGCGACTTCGAGTACTACGCCGCCAAGCGCGGCGTCGACATCGAGACGCGCGGGGCGGTCGAGGGCGCGCGCTCCACGCCTCGCGGCGTGGTGGTCGAAGCACCCAAACCGCGCGAGTCCGCGAAGGCCGCGGCCGATCGCAAGCGGCGCCAGGCGGAGGAGCGGAACGCCCGTCACCAGCGCACGCGAGACCTGCGACTGGCGGTCGCGCGGACCGAGGCCGAGAGCGCGGACGTGGAGCGCGAGCTGGCGGAGATCACCGAGCGGATGGCCGATCCTGCCCTCTACGCCGATGCGCCGCTCGTCAAGCGGCTCGTCGCCCGCCACAACGCCCTTCGCGATCGGACCGAGACGATCGGCCCTGAGCTGATGCGCCTGCGCGCCGAGCTGACCCAGGCGGAGGAGCCGCAGCCGGTCCGCAGCGAGGAGCGGTGAGGGAGCGCGCGTCCGCCGGATCAAGCGGGCTGCTGGGAGCGGGTCTGGTCGCCCTGGCAGCCGTCTGCTTCGGGACCCTGGGACCGATC
>JBHENV010000253.1:0-6755 GCA_046261895.1 Candidatus Limnocylindria bacterium | reverse complement strand
CCCGGGGCGCGATCCTCAACCTCCGGGCTGAGTTATCGCCGCTGAACGGCGGCGTGGTTCCCAGCGCGCGGACGACCCTGAGCGCGTCCAGGGCGGCCCTGCGCCGGCTACTCGACCTCGAGGAGCTCGGCAGGCGGCCTGTTGTCGACGAAGACGGTGATCGACACGATCCGGTCGCCACCCTGGGGCTTCATCACCGTGACGCCCCGCGAGGAGCGCCGGTAACGATTGATCCCGCCGACCTCCGTGCGCATGATGTTCCCCAGCTCGGTGATGAGCATGACCTCCTCGTCCTCCTGGCCGACGAGCCGGATGGCGGAAACGTCCCCGGTCTCCCTGCTGAGCGAGTTAGCGATGACGCCACCAGTGGCCCGATGCTTGATCGGGAAGTCGGCGATATCGGTCCGCTTGCCAAAGCCCTGCTCGGTGACGACGAGCAGCTGCTGCTCGAGGTGCTCGATCACCTCCATGCCGATGACCTCGTCGTCGTTCCTGAGGCGGATGGCGGTCACTCCCTGCGTCCCGCGGCCGAGCGGCCGGACCTCGCGCTCGGTGAACCGCGCCGCCTGCCCCTTTCTGGTGGCGACGACGATGTCGTTCTGGCCGTCCGACAGGCCCACCCACTGGAGCTCGTCGCCGTCGATCAGGTTGATGGCAATCAGCCCATTGGCGCGGATCTTGGCGTAGTCCTCGAGCGACGTCTTCTTGATCATCCCCTTGCGGGTCGCCATGACGAGGTAGTGGCCGGGCGCGAACTGCGGGAGGCTGATGATTGCGCTGACGTATTCCCGCTGCTCGACCTGCACGCCGGGTAGGTTGATGATCGGCAGCCCCTTGGCCTGGCGCGACGCGTCGGGAAGCGTGTGGACCTTGGTGATGAAGACGCGCCCGCGATTCGTGAAGAACAGGATGTTGTCGTGGGTGTTGGCCACCACCAGGTGACGGACGGCGTCCTCCTCGCGCGTCAGCATTGCCAGCTTTCCGCGCCCGCCGCGGCGCTGCGAGCGGAAGGTGCCGATCGGCTGGCGCTTGATGTAGCCGCGCTGGCTGAGCGTGACGACGACATCCTCGGCCAACACGAGGTCCTCGGCGGTCAGCTCGCGGTTCGCATCGGCCTGGATGCGAGTCTTGCGTTCGTCCCCGTACTTCTTGACGAGGGCGGTGAGCTCATCCTTGATCACAAGCAGGATCTTGCGCGGGTTGGCCAGCAGGTCCTCGAGCTCGCTGATGAGCTGGATGATGGCCCGATACTCGTCTTCGATCTTCTTGCGCTCAAGGGCGGCCAGGCGGCGGAGCTGCATCTCCAGGATGGCGTTGGCCTGCACCTCGGTCAGCCCGAAGCGGGCGATGAGCGCTGATCGAGCGGCGTCCACGTCGGCGGCGGCCCTGATGGTCGCGATCACCTCGTCGAGATTATCGAGGGCGATCTTCAGCCCTTCGAGGATGTGTGCCCGCTCCTGAGCGCGAGCCAGGTCAAACTCGGTCCGCCGCCGGACGATGTCGCGGCGGAAGGCGATGTAGTGCTCGAGCATCTTCTTGAGCCCGAGCGTCTGCGGCTGCCCGTCGACGAGCGCGAGCATGTTGGCACTGAAGCTCGTCTGCAGCGGTGTGTGCTTGAAGAGCTGCTGCATGACGGTATGCGGCGAGCCGTCGCGCTTGACCTCGACGACGATCCGCATGCCGTCCCTGTCGCTTTCGTCGCGAATGTCGCGAACGTCCGTGATCTTCTTGGATGCCACCAGGTCGGCCATCTTTTCGATGAGGGTCGTCTTGTTCACCTGGTACGGCAGCTCGGTGATGACCACCGCCATGCCGCCGCGGGCCTCCTCGAACGCGACCTGTCCGCGAACGATGATCCGCCCTCGTCCCGTGGCGTACAGGTGGCGAATGGCGTCGATCCGCTCCCGCTCACCGGAGAGCGGGTTGCGCTGCTCCTCGAAGCGGAAGATCGTGCCGCCGGTCGGGAAGTCCGGCCCGGTGACGATCTCGCACAAGTCGTCGACGCTCATCTCCGGGTCGTCGATCAATGCCCGGATGGCGTCGCAGATCTCATTGAGGTGATGGGGCGGGATGTTGGTGGCCATGCCGACCGCGATCCCCGACGACCCGTTGACGAGCAGGTTCGGCAGCCTCGACGGAAGCACGGTCGGCTGACGGAGCCGACCGTCGTAGTTGTCGACGAAGTCGACCGTCTCCTTCTCGATATCGGCGAGCATCTCGTCGGTGATCGAGGCCATCCGGGCCTCGGTGTAGCGCATCGCCGCCGGAGGATCGCCATCGACCGACCCGAAGTTGCCCTGCCCGTCGACGAGCGGATAGCGCAGGCTGAAGTCCTGGGCCATGCGCACCAGCGTCTCGTACAGGGCAAGGTCGCCATGCGGGTGGTATTTGGCCATCGCCTCGCCCACGACGCCGGCGCACTTGCGATAGGCGGCGGTCGAGCGCAGCCCCATCTCCTGCATGGTGTACAGGATTCGCCGATGGACCGGCTTGAGCCCGTCGCGCACGTCGGGCAGCGCCCGCGCGACGATGACGCTCATCGCGTAGTCGATGTACGCGGTGCGCATCTCGTCTTCGATCGCGACGGTTCGGACGTTGCCGACCCTGTCCATCTCCATCGGCCTACGTCCCCGTCATGGAGCTGCGCACGTCCGGCAACGCGCCGGAAGCGGGTCGTGTCGCAAATGTCGCGATCGGCGCGCGCATCACTCGCCCGCCGTTCCCGGTGCCAGGCCGTATCGGTCCTTCAGTTGCGCCTTCTCGGTGGGGGAGGCACCGAGATAGCGGCCACGGCCCTCCGCGATGAGCCGATCGTCGGCCCCGCGCACCTCTCCGACGACGTCATAGATGCGGCGTCGCCTTCCCGCCACGCGTCCGTTCGCCGTCAGCTCCTCTCCAGGGTTGGCCGGCGACCGGTAGCGGACCGTCATCTCGGCGGTCACCGCCCACGAGTCGTAGCTGGAGGGTGCCCAGGCCATCACCTCGTCCAGGAGCGTGGCAATGATGCCGCCGTGGACCTTGTCGCTCCAACCCACGTAGTCGTCCCCTGCCCGCCAGACGGCCCGGGCGTTCCCCTCGCCGATCTCGATGTGCAGCCGCATGCCGATCGCGTTCTCGGATCCGCAGGCGAAGCAGTTGTGATCGGCGAACGCGTATCGGCGGCCGTCCTCGGCCACGATGGAGCGGCTGTCGCCCAGGGCTCGCGGCTCGGTCTCCATCCCTACCAGCGATCCGATCCTTCCTCGGCCTCGTAGTCGGCGGCACCCCATTCGTCGTCGCCCGAGCTGCGCAGGCACTTGTCCGCGATGGCGAGTGCGAAGGCGTGGCTGACGGCGTACGAGTCACGCAGCATGTTGACGGCCTCGCGGCGGTCGCCCACCCCGTTCGCCTCGAGGAGCTCGCACCACTCGTCGATGGTGCGTCCCGTTTTCTGGGCCACCTGCCGGAGGTCGGCCACGTGTCGTGATGGCATCGGTCTGCTGCCTTTCAGTGTCGAACGTCAGATGTCGAGGTTGCGTACCTTGCGGGCCTCGCCACGAATGAAGTCACGCCGGGGCTCGACATGCTCACCCATGAGGGTACTGAACATCTCGTCCGCCGCCTCGGCGGTGCCGACCTCCACACGCAGCAGCGTGCGGGTTTCGGGATTCATGGTCGTCTCCCACAGCTGATCGGCGTTCATCTCACCGAGCCCCTTGAATCGCTGAACGGTCACGTTCTTCGTCTTCCCGTCGCGAGACAGCTCCTTGTGCGCGATCTCGCGCTCCTTCTCGCTCGTCGCGTAGCGGGTCACCTTGCCGGTGCTGACCCGGTAGAGCGGCGGCTGGCAGATGTACAGGTATCCGCTGTCGATGATCTGCGGCATGTGGCGGTAGAAGAAGGTGAGGAGCAGCGTGCTGATGTGAGCACCGTCGACATCGGCGTCGCTCAGCAGGCAGATGCGGTGGTAGCGCAGCTTGGCGATGTCGAAGGTCTCGCCGATGCCGGCGCCGAGCGCGATCACGAGCGGCCGAATCTTGTCCGAGCTCAGGACGCGGTCGAGGCGCGCCTTCTCGACGTTGAGCATCTTGCCGAACATGGGCAGGATGGCCTGGAAGCGCCGATCGCGACCCTGCTTTGCCGATCCACCGGCCGAGTCGCCCTCGACGATATACAGCTCCGAGCGCGATGGATCCCGCTCCTGGCAGTCGGCCAGCTTGCCGGGGAGGGCCATCCCCTCGAGGGCGCCCTTGCGGATCACGAGATCGCGCGCCTTGCGCGCCGCCTCGCGCGCCCGGGCCGCGGTGATCGACTTTTCGATGATGCGTCGGCCGTCGGCCGGGTTCTCTTCGAGGTGCTGGATGATCCCGTCGGTGACCACGTTCTGGACGATGCCCTTGATGTCGGCGTTTCCGAGCTTGGCCTTCGTCTGGCCCTCGAACTGCGGATCGGTCAGCTTGACGCTGATCACCGCGGTGAGGCCCTCGCGGACGTCGTCGCCGGAGAGGTTTGCCTCCTTTTCGCTGAGCGTGCTCGATTTGCGCGCCCAGGAGTTGAGGGACGTCGTCAGCGCGGCGCGGAATCCCGCCACGTGCGTTCCGCCGTCGACGGTATTGATGTTGTTGGCGAACGCGATCACGTTCTCGGCGAAACCGTCGTTGTACTGGAGCGCCACCTCCACGCTGGTGGAGCCGACCAGCCGCTCGACGTAGATGGGACGGGCGTTCAGGACCCCGCGTCTGCGATTGAGGTGCCGCACGAAGCTGGTCACGCCGCCCTGGAAGAAGAAGTTCTTCTCGGATGCTGAGCGCTCGTCGCTCAGGCGGATCCAGAGACCCTTGTTCAAATAGGCCGACTCACGCAGCCGCGTGGTGATCGTGTCCCAGCTGAAGTCGAGCGTCTCGAAGATCTCCGGATCCGGACGGAAGAAGGTGCGGGTGCCGTGCGCTCGCTTCCAGTCAGGGTCGAGGGCGCGATTTGCCTCGACCGCGCCACCGCTCTGCTTCACAGGTCCCTGCGGCGCGCCCCGCACGAACTCCTGGACGTGGCGCTTGCCGTCGCGCAGCACCTCCACCCGCATCTCCGAGCTGAGGGCGTTCACCACGCTGGCGCCCACGCCGTGCAGTCCCCCGGACACCTTGTACCCGCTACCGCCGAACTTTCCGCCAGCGTGCAGCTCCGTCATGATGACCTCGAGGGCGCTCTTTCCGGTCCGATGCCGGTCGACGGGAATGCCGCGTCCGTCGTCGACCACCTCCAGCTTGCCATCGTCGTGGATGACGACGTCGATGCGGGTGGCTTGGTTGGCCATCGCCTCGTCGATGCTGTTGTCGACGATTTCCCAGACGAGGTGGTGCAGGCCACGGCCATCGGTGGAGCCGATGTACATTCCCGGGCGCAGACGGACGGCCTGGAGGCCCTCGAGGACCTCGATGTCCTTGGCGGTGTAGCTCGGTGACGCCTTGCGCCCGCTGCTGCGCGTCCTGGCTGCTCGTTCGACGGTCATGCTGACGGGAGATCCTCGTGGTCGGTCGTCGGCCGCGCTGTGTCGGCGGACGCTCCGGCGTTCGCGCCGTGGGCGATGATCGAGTAGAGCCGGTCGAGCTCCTCGTCGGAATGGAAATCGATGACGAGGCGACCGCCGCGGCGAGTGCGCACGATGCCCACCTTGGTGGCGAGCACGCCACGCAGCTGCGCCTCGAGGTCCTGGAGATCGTGGCTGAGCGATCCGGGCCGTGGCGCAGGGCTCTTGTCGCCCCTGCGTCGAACGAGCTCCTCGGTCTGGCGAACCGAGAGCTGCCGCTCCTGGACCACCGCGAGCGCCGCCCGCTGGAGCTCCGGGATGGTGATCGCCGCCAGGGCGCGGCCATGCCCTTCACTGATGCGGCCATCGACGATGGCCGCGCGCGTCTCGGGTGCGAGCTCGAGGAGCCGCAGCCCGTTGCTGACCGCCACGCGGCTCTTGCCGACCTGGCGTGCCACCGCCTCGTGGGTCATGCCGAACCGATCGATCAGCTCACGGTAGGCGAGCGCGGTGTCGATGGCGTTCAGGTCCTCGCGCTGGAGGTTCTCGATCAGCGCGAGCTCCAGCGAGCTCTCTCCGCCCTCGGTGTCGCGGACCACCGCGGGGATCATCTCCAGTCCGGCCATCCGGGCCGCGCGCGTTCGTCGCTCGCCCGCGATCAGCTGGTAGCTGCCGTCTGCGAGCGCTCGCACGACGATCGGCTGGAGAACCCCGTGCACGGCGATCGATGCGGCCAGCTCGCCGAGCTGGGTCTCGTCGAAGCTGGCGCGGGGCTGGTCTGGGTTGCGCTCGATGCGGTGAAGGGCAATTTCGAGCGCGCCCTGGCCTTCGTCACGTCCCGGGATCAGCGCGTCGAGCCCGCGGCCGAGGCCGAAGGCACGCGTGCCGCGTGGCGGGCTGCTAGCCACGGGCGACCACCTCGCCGGCGAGCGCGCGATACGCGTTCGCCCCGCGCGATGCCGGATCATACAGGGCGATCGGAAGACCATGGCTCGGCGCCTCCGAGAGGCGCACGCTGCGCGGCACGACGGTGGCGTAGACGCTGCCGTTCATGTGACGGCGCACCTCGGCGGCGACCTGTGCCGAGAGGTTGGTTCGCGCGTCGTACATCGTGAGCAGGACGCCGTCGATCTCCAGGCGGGGGTTCAGCCCTTCGCGGACGCGTCGTATCGTGTTCACCAGCTGGCTCAGGCCCTCCAGGGCGTAATACTCGGTCTGGATCGGGATCAGGACCCCGTCTGCCGCCGTCAAT
>JBHENV010000252.1:0-4908 GCA_046261895.1 Candidatus Limnocylindria bacterium | reverse complement strand
GGCCTGGGCAGTTCCGGTTCCACTACGAAGCATACGCAAGGACCATCGGGGCCGATGAGCACACGGGGACGCGGCGCGCCCACAGCATCTATCTCAGCACGGCGGCCGAGCTAGGCGTGATCGGCGTGGTCGCCATGCTCGGGGTGCTGGGGAGCACCATCCGGGCGCTCTGGCGGTCGCGACGCCACTGGCGGCCGCGGGATCCAACAAGGGCCCAGCTGCCGACCGCGTTCCTCCTGTCCCTGATCTCATTCATGGCGACGGCAGCCTTCCTCGACCTCTCGTACGCACGCTACTTCTGGCTCATGCTGGGCCTTGCCGCGGCTGCCGCCCACATGGCATCGCCGGCACGAGCGGGCGTGACGCGACGGTCAGGCAGGCCGCAGCAACGTCCCTTCGTCAGCGGTAGCAGTTGCCGTGAAGCTGTTCCTCCGCCTGGGGCAGATCGGCCGACGGAAGGGCAAGGACACGGAACGACGTGAACGGGATGGCTGCGATGGCGTCCTCGTGCAGTGGCGTCTCGGAGTCATCGCGCCATGAACCCTCCGCACGTTCGTTCGCGGTCAGGTCCTCGACCATGATCTTGGGCCGGCGCGACACGTCGACGACGATCATGCTGTAGCGCTGGAGCGCCCGCGCGATAATCAGTCCCGTCTCATCCAGCCCCATGCGCCGGAGTTCCGGATCCGTGAGCTCCGGATCGAGCTGCAGGCGCGCGCCCTCGGGAAGCGCATTGGGGGCATCGCTCTGGCCATCGGTCTTGGAGGCGGGCCAGACGCAGAAATCCTTTGCGACATGTGGGTAGGCGAAGGCGATGGCGTGCTCGATCTCGCCCGCGACGACCTCCCGGTGGCGCACCAGGCCGGCGAGGTACGGCAGACCGGCTCCCCGTGAGCCGTACTCCTCGGGCATCCCATCCCAGCCAACGTTGTAGACCGATCCATTGGCGACCGACCACGTGCCGTCCCCCTGACGCTCGACCTTCCACAGGTCCCACTCGGTTCCGCTCTCGACGTCGATGATGATCATCGAGCTGTCGGATCCTTCAGACGGCCTGGCCCAATCCGGAATCGGCACGTCTTCCAGGACCTCGACACGTTCGCTGTTCCCGTCGTCCCCGACCACCGTGCACTTGAACCACTTGCACCGCAGGTCATGCCCCGGCGTGTCGGCTCCGACCTCGTAGACCGGGTATGTGAACTGGGTCGGGTCGGAGGTGATCACGCCGTCGTTTCCGCTCTCGCCGATGCTGCCAAGCAGCACGTCCGAGCGCGGGTCGACGAGGGGCGAGTCGGGGATTGGCGTGTTCCATGCCGATTCGGGAAGGTACGGGCGGCCGAGGACGCCTGGGACCCCGACCGATGACGCGCTCGGCACGGGCGTCTCTCGCGGCGTTGGCGCCTGGACCCGTGCGGCGAGAAACAGGGAAGCCGCCACGGCGATGCTGACGGGGACGAGAGCCCATGCCGGTTGACGGCGCACGAAGGAGCGATGCAGCCGTGACCACATGGAGGACTGGGCCCCCGTCCCTCGTCTGTCCACGCCGCTATCTTACACTTGGCGCCAGAGAGCTCCCGCGGCGCCATCGGGGCCAACGGTCTTGCTCGCAGGCTCGTCCGCACGTCAGGGAGATGACCTTGTGACGATGGACCGTGGGTCGTCGGCGGTGCCGGCTGAAAAGCCGTCCGCCTCCGCCGAGCACCTCCGTGGCTCGAGCCTGCTGCTGGCCGGGCGATTTATCGCGCTCGGGCTGGGGCTGGTCACCGAGGTGGCCCTCGTCCGGATCCTCTCGAAGGCCGATTACGGCATCCTGGCCCTCGGCCTTGCGATCGTCGGGATCGGCGCCACGGCTGCAGCCCTCGGGCTGGACAAGACGTCCGGCCGGTTCATCCCGATCTACGAGGAGCGCGGCCAATCGGCACGAGTCATCGGCGGCGTGGCCATGATCGTCCTGATGGTCGGCGCGGTTGCCACCCTGTTGGTGGCGGCCCTTCACGGCTTCCAGGATCTCATTCCGGCGTCGGTGGTCGAGCCCGGCGGCGCAATGAGCGTCGTGCTGATCATGGCTGCGCTCATCCCGGCGTACGCGCTCATCAGCGTCGGGCTGCACCTGCTCACCGTCTTCGCCCGGCCGTCGGAGATCTTCCTTCGCCGCTACGTTGCGGCTCCCGGCCTCGAGCTGGTTGCCGTGGTGCTCGCACTCGTCCTGGCCGGCGAGGTGCGCCTCGTCGCCGCCGGCTACGTGCTGGCCGCGCTCGCGACGCTCGTGATCTACGCCGCGGCGATCGTGAGACGCCTCGCCGAGCGGGACCTCTTCCACCAGCTCTCATGGGCGAGCGTCGTCGGGACCGGACGCGAGATGCTGCCGTTCGCACTGCCGCTCATGTCGACCGATCTCGTGTTCGTCCTGCGCAGCGCGCTGCTCGTCGTCGTGCTCCAGGCCTTCTCGGGCCCGGTCGAGGTCGCCGAATACCGCGCCGTCATGCCGATCGTGCAGCAGAACATGATCGTTCTCCAGACATTCGCGTTCCTATTCACGCCACTCGCCGCGCGCGTCTACGCGCGGGGAGACCACGCCGCGGTGCACGGACTCTACTGGCGCAGCGCCCTCTGGATCGCGCTGATGACCTATCCGATCTTCCTCGGCTCGTTCTCACTCGCCCAGCCGGTGACCGAATTCCTGTTCGGCGAGCGGTACGCCAGCTCCGGGCCGATCATGTCGATCCTGGCCGTCGGCTTCTACCTGAATGCGGCGGTCGGCCTGAACGGGCTCACGCTCCGCATCTACGGGCGGGTTCGATATATCGTGATGGCGGACCTGAGCTCTGCTGCCATCGGACTGGGGCTCAGCCTCGTGCTGATCCAGGTCGCCGGGGCGGTGGGGGCGGCCATCAGCTTCTCCGCCACCCTGCTCGCCCAAAACCTGCTCTACCAGATCGGGTTGCGGCGAATCGGCATTCTCGGCCGCCGTGACCTGGGCATGCTCAGGATCTACGCCACGCTCGGGCTGGGCGCGATCGGCTTGCTAATCTTCCAGACCGCGACCTCGGCGCCACTGCCGGTGGGCGTTGGGCTCGTCGGCGTCATCGCGCTTGGGATCGTCTATCGCTACCGCGAGCTGTTGGATGTGGCAGACGTGTTCCCCGAGCTCAGTGCATGGCTGCGATTCCCGAGACGGCGCTGACGGCGGACGAACCTAGCGGGGGACTGGCCGCGTGCATGACCCGACCGCATTAGGGCGCTGGATGGCCGCCT
Source organism: Candidatus Limnocylindria bacterium (assembly GCA_046261895.1). GTDB lineage: Bacteria > Chloroflexota > Limnocylindria > QHBO01 > QHBO01 > JACDBZ01. The sequence continues at coordinate 1,653 of JBHENV010000252.1, read as the reverse complement.
CGGCAGCCGTATCGGGCAGGAACCGATCGGGAAACTGGTTCGCAATGCCGGTCGCAAGCAGGTCGCTGATGGCGCCCATGTGGTGGTGCGCATCGCGCGCGATGCTGAACGCTGCGTCGTAGTCGCCGGCACCGTACGCGTCCACCTGCCGCAACAGGTGATCGGTATGCGTGCTCAGGCCGAACCGCACGGCATCGGGGCTGATGAGGTTGCTGGCCGAAACGAAGAAGTCGCCCACGCGGCCGCCGAACTCCTCAAGACCGTCGCGAGCCCGGTCCCGTGCAACCGCGTCATCCGCCAGCACCGCGCGGACGTAGTCAACGTAGTAGCCGTTATGCCCCTCCCAGATGTCGACGAACTCGCGGCCGGCGTCGTCGCCATAGATGTCGGCGATGGCAGCCCGGAGGGACGCGCCATTGGCCGCCAGCGCATCGCTCGCCGCCAGCTCCGCGTCCGGTCCCCCATCGGCCTGCCGCATCACCTCGGCGGCAAGGAATGCGTGCTCCCCGAGCAGGTTGTCCAGCGCGATTCGCAGGTCGGTGGCCGGACCGAAGGCGACGTCCGCGCCGGGGAACTCCTCCGGAAACTGCTCGACGATCGCGCGCGACAGGGAGTCGCCAAGCTCGAACATGTGGCCATAGGCCGTGCGTGTGGCCGCGTACACCGCCACGTAGTCGCCAGACTGCAGCTGGGCGATCTGCTGGAGTTGCCCGAGGTGATCCTCGAGCACGTGGGTCACCGTCTCCTGCGTCAGGTGCGGATTCGCCGCGACCAGGAATGCGGCGAAGTCGTCCTGGTAGGTGGCCATCCCGTCAACGGCCCGCTGCTCGGCATCCTCATCGGCTGCGTCTCGCGCTCGCGTGTAGTCGACAACGTATCCGATGTGGGCGCGCCACAGATCCCCGAACCGAAGGCCGCCCTCCTCGCCGTAGATCCCGGCGATGGCGCCCTCGAGCTCGACGGTGTTCGCTTCGAGCGCCCCGGCCGCCGCGGCGAACAGATCCTCGTCCGTGAGTCCGGCGTGCATGGCCTGCACGGTCAGGAACACGTGCTCGGACAACAGCCGATCGAGCTCGACCCGGAGGTTGCTCGCCGGGGTATCGAGCTCTTCGATCGCGGTGACCGGACCCGCGCTGGCGATGGCGAGGGCGGTGATCGCAAGGCAGAGCGTGAGCTGTCGAAGCGAGCGCATGTCTATCGTGCCTCCACACTGAGTTGATCGAGGTAGATGCGGTTTCCCGCACCCACGCCCATACAGAATTCCGTGGCTCGTGGATCGTCGACCGGCAGCCGGGCATCCGCCACCGGCGCGCCATCGGCAGAGAGCAGCTGTAAGCCGACCTCCGCCGCCTCGTGCGTGACGACCCACCGGTACCAGGTGTCCGGCTCGAGGGAAACGGGGTCGCTCGAATCCCCGATCATCGCGCCCGCATCGGTCACCATGACGGTAAGCGTCGTCCCGTTCTCCAGGGCGACGCTCAGCTGGGCGCGACCACCGCCCGGGACGGTATCGAACATGAAGTCCGCGTGGAGCGTGCCGAGCGCGACGTCCAACCGTCGACAGGCCGTCGCGCCGTCCGTCGTGTCCAGCCGCGCGCTACGATTCACGGCCGTCGGGACCGCCGCCACCGTGAGCTCACCGGCGCCGGTCAG
>JBHENV010000251.1:0-8906 GCA_046261895.1 Candidatus Limnocylindria bacterium | reverse complement strand
TTCGCCCCGGAATCCCGGCCAGCTCGGTGGCAATCGCGGCGCTCTTCGCGCTCGTGGCATTGCCGCGTCCGGCCATCCCGCTGATCGACGGGGATGTGTACTGGCATATCCGGGCGGGGCTCGAGATCCTGGAAACCGGGCGGGTCCCCACGCAGGATGCCTGGAGCATCGTCGGAGAAGGCATGAGATGGCTCAGCCAGGATTGGCTCAGCAACGTCGTCATGGCGCTCGGTTGGCGGGCGGGCGAGCTTGGCCCATCGATCCTGTCGATCACCTGGGCGCTCCTCGTCGTTCTCGCGCTCGCGATCCTGTGGTGGGCGTACCGGCTCAGGGCGGAGGGGGGCGCCGGTTGGTTGGGGAGGATCACGTGGCTCGCCGCCGGGCTCGTCGTGGCGGGGCCGGTGGTGGGCGTCCGGGTCCAGGTGGTCGACCTCACGCTGGCCGCGACCGTCGTCTTGTTCTGCTGGGGCTACCTGGCGAGTCGCTCCCGTGGATGGCTCGTGCCACTCCCGCTCATCGCGCTGGCGTGGGCGAATCTCCACGCCGGCTGGCCACTCATGTTCCTCATCGGCGGCGCGATCCTCGTCGGGGAGGCGTCCGATCGGATCCTGCGACGGCGTCCGCTCGCATCCGTCCTCCGGTGGCCCGACCTCATGTGGCTCGGCGGGGCGCTCGCCCTTTCGGCGGCAGCGGTCGCCGTCAATCCGAACGGCCTTGCACTCTACCTGTACCCCCTCGAAACCTCGGCGATCGGCGCGCATCGCGACTTCGTGGCGGAATGGCGACCGCCGGATCCGACCTCGATCGTGGGCCGGCTGTTCATCGGATTCGTCATCGTGGTCGTGCTTCCCGCGCTCTGGGCGGGCCGCAGAACCATGCGGGCGGCCGATGCGCTCCTCATCATCGGCTTCACCGCCATGATGGCGCTTGGTGCCCGCTTCCTCCTGCTGGCGCCGATCGTAGCCGTGGCCGCGGGCCTCGCACTCGATCCCGCCCTCAGCAGGACGGCTTTGGGCCGCGCGTTCTCGGGGCCGCTTGCCCGACTGGCGACGCCACGGGGTCGGACCCGAACGATCGTCAACGCCTTCCTGGTCACGCTGGTGCTGGTTGCCGGCGTCGGCATCACGTGGACGCGGATCAGCCCGGGCGCACAGCGGAACCTGGTCGCGCAGCACATGCCGGTTGGCGCCGTCGACTGGATCGTCGCCAACGACCCCGGAACGCGGCCGCTGAACCAGTACTCGTGGGGCGGGTATCTCGGGCTCCGGCGACCCGAGACCCCGGTCTTCATCGACGGACGATCCGACATCTACGGGGATGCGCCGATCCGCGAGTACGCCGAGGCGGTCACCCTGGAGAGCGATCCCGCGGACCTTCTCGAGCGCCACGCAATCGACTACGTCCTGTTCCCCGTGGCACAACCGCTGGCGACATGGCTCGATGAGAACGGCTGGCAGCGCGCCTACGACGACGGGTTCGCCGGCGTGTGGGTGCGCCGCGAGTGATGGCGAGGCTCCGGTCGCAACCGCGGTGGGTGCAAGCAGCGGCCGCACTGCCGATCCTGGTCCTCGTCGTGGTGCCCAACCTCTACCTCAGCGGGCGCTCCATGGGCACAATCCTGGCCGGCGGAGCAGCGGTCGACTGGCATCACTTCGTCGAGGCCGGACGCAGGGCGACCGATGGCGGTCTCTACGAGATCGCGTCGGACTATGGCTTCCGCTACTCGCCGATCGCGGCGTACGCCTTTGCCTTCATCGCCCCGATGGGCGAATTGGTGTGGCGCCTGATTCACGTCGTCGCCGCCTTCGCGCTCCCAAGCTGGCCGATGCGCCTCATCGCCCTGGTCGCCTGGCCGTTCTGGTTCGACGTGGAGGCGGGAAACGTGCTGGTGTTCGTGCTTCTCGCGGCCGCATGGGCCGTCCGTGGCAGCAACGCCGGCATCGCGGCGTTTGTCGTGATGTCGCTGCTCATGCCACGCCCGCTGATGGTGCCGATCATCATCTGGATTCTCTGGGCGCGGCCAGATTGGCGAATACCGTTCGCCGTCCTCTTCGGCGTACATGTCACTGCCGTCATGCTGACGGGATGGGGACCGGCCTGGCTCAACGTGCTGATAGGCTCCGGCGACGAGATCGGCTCACCACTCAACCTTGGACCAAGCCGCTGGATCGGGCTGTGGTGGCTCGTGATCGGCATTCCACTGGCGGCATGGCTGACCCTCCGTGGCCGCCTGGGTTGGGCAAGCATCGCGGCGAGCCCGTACTGGTTGCCCTACTACCTCCTGATGCCGATCCTCGAGCTGGCCAGCAGGCGGCCGTCGAACCGGGCCGGGACGTGAAACTCACCCCCAGGCAGCATCGCCTGCTCCGGGATGCCGCGACGGTCGCCGGCGTCGTGTTCATCGGGTTCGTGTGGTGGCTGGTGACCTTCGGTGACTACCAGCACGACGCTCGGGCGTACTGGGCCGCCGGGCTCGATGAGCCGTACCTCGATGCGCTCGTCGGCGGATCGGACGCCTACCTCTACTCTCCCGTCTTCGCGCAGCTCGTGTATCCCCTCGGCCAGCTGCCGTTCGAGGTGTTCCGCGGTATCTGGGCGGTGCTGAACCTCGGAGCGCTCGTCTGGCTCGCGGGCCCGCGACTCGGCGCGCTGATGTTGATCATTCCGGGTTCCCCGGTCATCGACGAGGTGGCCACCGGCAACGTCCACCTCCTGATCGCCGCGGCCATCTTCGCCGGCCTGTGGCGACCGGCCGCCTGGGCGTTTCCGCTGCTCACGAAGATCACGCCGGGTGTGGGCGCCGCCTACCTGCTCGGCGCGCGCCGGTGGCGTGCTCTCGGCGAAGCGGTCGGCGTGACGGCCATCCTGAGCCTCGTGTCCTTCGCGATCGTCCCCGACCTGTGGCTCGAGTGGGTGCAGGTCCTCACCTCCAGCACGGCGGTGTCCGTGCCGGACGAGATCGCCATCATTCCCGGTCCACTGGCACTTCGTGTCGCCCTCGGCGGCGTGCTCGCCCTCGCTGGTGGGATGCTGGGCTGGCGGTGGCTCGTTCCGGTCGCAGCTACGATCGCGCTGCCGATCCCGTGGTCATCCGGCCTCAGCGTTCTCGTGGCAATCGTGGCGCTCTGGCGACACGGTCGACTGGTGGAACGCCGTCATGATGAGCCCGATCGACCAGACGTCGCGGCGTGATCGCACGGGAGCAGCAGCACGGCGCGTTCGTCGCGGTGCACCTCACACCATCCCGGCCGGTCGTCGGCGCGCACGAGCGGTGCGGCGGTAGGGAGGAGGATGGCCTCGACCCCGTACTCGCGAGCCAGGTCGGGCCAGCCCGGCTCCGCGGACCGGATGGCGCGGTAGTCCTCGAAGATGGTGCGCGGGTACATGTCACTTCGCCCATCGATGAAGACGGACCCGCCGGACTCGTGGAGCCGATAGATCGCCCACCCACCCCAGTCGTAGTCGACGAGCGCGCGGGCGTCCGCGTCGGCCTCGACAAGCCGGTCCATCGCCGTGGCCGGAAAGACCTCGTCCTCCGCCTGACCGACGGCCGGCGGCAGCACGATGGCGATCGCCGCCACGACGGCCGCCGCGATCCCGAGCTCGAGCAGGCGACGCGGTCGAGCCCACGACGCTGATCGGTGCGTCGTCGGTCGAAGTTGAGCGTCGAGAGCCGTGGCCAGCATGGGAAGCGCCATCACCGCGGCCAGCGGGGCGTTTCGGACGGCAATGAGGGCACCGACGCATCCCGCGATCGCCACCGCGGTAAGCCAGCCCGGCGCACCGCGCCGCGCAAGCAGGATCACGGCAAGGATGAGCACGGCGACCCCCCATTGACGCGGGTCGGTGAAGTCGGCCGGCTGCCACTCCGCGATGAAGCTCGTCCCCCAGTCGTCCTGGCGCAGGTAGCGCAGCGGATAGAGCAGGCCTGCCGGGCCGGCCGGCGTGAGACCCGCGGCGACGACCGCCCCGATGAGCATCCCCACGGCCGTCCATCGCCGCGGCGCGAGTGGCGTCCGGCCGAGGAGCGTGAAGGCCGCATAGATGGCCACGACGGCCACGCCCACCACCCACAGGCCGTGGAGGTTTGCCCAGACGGCCATCAGCGGGATCACCAGCCACGGCCGGATGCGCTGTTCAGCACGCAAGCCGAGCAGCAGCACGAGGAGCATCCCGAGCATGAGCCAGGAGAGGACCTGCGGACGCACCGTCGCGAACGAGGCCAGGATGTAGGTGCCGACGACCAGCCATGGGGCCAGGGCCCGCACCGACATCCCGTGCCGATGGAGCGCGACGGCGGGCGTGAGCAGACTGCCTGCCGCGGCAAGGCCAAAAAGCGCCGCGGTTGGCGCGTAGCCGATCCCGGTGACGAGGACGGCGATAAGCACCTCGCCCAGCCATTCGTGGGCGACCCATGGCCCGTCATAGGCGAAGGAGAACGGATCCCGTGACGGGACACTCCGCTCCTCGAGGATCAGCCGCCCGGTCTCGAGGTGCCACCAGTAGTCCGCGTCGACCGGCCCGCGCGCCACCGCGAGCACCACGAAGAATGTGACGACGACAGCCGCCAGGATGGTCAGCGGCGATGGCAGCATTCGTTCGAAAGTACCACGGGGACCCTCCCACGGCTGGCTACGATGCCGCCATGCCCGAACGGCCCACGCTCGTCCGTGACCTCGCGGTGCTGACGGCCGTCGGGCTGCTGGTGCGCGCGGTGGCCGCGTGGCTCGTGCCGGCGCCGCCGCACGTGGACGCCGCGTACTACACGATGGTCGCCGAGCAGCTCGCCACGGGAAACGGCTTCACGGCCCCGACCCTGTGGAGCTTCCTCGAAGTCGGCGGACGGCTCCCGGCCGACCCGCAGCTCCCCGCGCCGAGCAACGCGCACTGGATGCCGCTCACCGCGATCGTCGCTGCCGGCTCGATGGCCGTCCTCGGTCCCGACTGGAGAGCCGGCCAGGTACCCATGGTGCTGCTCTCGACGCTTCTCGTTCCGCTGACCTACGTCTCCGCCCTGCAGGTCTGGCGCTCGCGCCGCGTCGCGGTCGTTTCCGCCATCCTGGCCATCGCGGCCGGCTCGCTCCTGCTCATGTACCCGCTCGTGGAGTCGTTCGCCGTCTTCGGCGCTCTCGGGGCCGTGGCCCTCCTGTCGAGCGTCCGGGCCATCGAGTCGGAGCATCCGGGACGGTGGCTCGTCCTCGCCGGTGCGGCGTGCGGGTTCGCCAGCCTGGTGCGCATCGACGGCGCCCTCCTGGCCCTGGCGCCTGACACCGCGTGGCTCGTTCTCAACCCCTTCGGGGGTGCACGGCTCGGATCGCCCATGCGCGCGCTGGGGTGGGGGGCCGCCAGCGCTGCCGCCTTCCTGGCGGTGGTCACGCCGTGGCTCGTCCGGGACGCCATCGTGTTCGGCACCCCATTTCCGTCTCCGGGCGGGCGCCTGCTCTGGATCCGCGACTACAACGAGCACCTGTCGATCGGCCTAGACCTCACCTTCGAGCGGTACCTGGAATGGGGTATTCCGGCGATCCTGCTGTCCAAGCTCATGGCGGCCGTCGCGGTCCTGGGGCGAACCCTCGCGCTCCTTGGGGGAGTCTTCGGCGTCTTCTTCATGGCCGGCCTGTGGATTCACCGGCGGAACCGGCGGCTGGCGCCCGTCACGGTCTACGTGGTGGCCATGTACGCGGTGATGATCCTGCTCTTCACCGAACACGCGCCGAAGGGTGCGTTCCTTCACACCGCCCCGGCGTGGCTCCCGTTCGCCCTGCCGATGGCGGTGGCATCGGTGACGCCGGCGTGCACCGTGGCAGGCCGCGCCTGGCCATTCCTGCGCCGACCGGCGACCCACCGCTTCGTGGAGATCGTCGCCCTCGTTGGCGCGCTGGCATTGGCCCTCGCCGGTGCGCTCGCCCTCCTGGGCCAATGGAGCGTGCGGCTGGATCGCCAGGAGGCGGCCTCGGGGTTTCTCCGAAGCGAGGCCTCCGCCGAGGAAGTGATCATGGCGGACGATCCATCGAGCCTGTACCTGCGCACCGGGCTCTCCGGCCTGGCGCCCCCGTTCGATCCGTATCCGGTCCTCGCCGACGTCATCGACGCGTACGGCGTCGACTGGGTGGTGGTCACGCTCGCGCCGGGCGAGGAGCGCGATCCTCTTGGTCTGTGGGACGGGGTGTTGTCCAGAGACGCCGAAGGCAACACGGCAACGTTCCTGCCCGATGAGCCGGCCTTCGAGAGTTCCGGCGTCAGAATCTTCCGGGTTCGACCGGAAAGCGACGGCGGCGAGTGACATCGGCTGTCCGCCTCGGGCGCCTCGTGGCTCAGGCCGTGGCGATCGCCTGGCTCCTGTATGTCGCGGCATCGTGGGTGCTCGCCTGGACGCCGGCCGACGCGGGCGCGTACTTCGACGCCGCCACCCGCCTGCGGTCGGGCGCGGACCTCTATACGGCGGCAAGCCCAGAAGCTCACGAGGTGTATCGCTACGCCCCTTGGTTCGCGCACGCGTGGATTCCCCTCTCGTATCTGCCGCGCGATGCGGTGATGCATGGATGGTCTGTTGCCATGCTCGTCTGCAGCGGCGTGGCTGTCTGGCCGATCGTCCGCCTCGGCACGCCAGCCGCTGTCACCCTGGCAGCCCTCCTGGGTGCGTTCCTGGTGGAGACCGCGATGTTCGGGAATGCCCATCCCGCCGTGGTCGCGCTGCTCGTCGTCGCGGCCGGACGGAGTGCGTTCCCGGTGGCCATCGGCGTGGCCTCCTCGGTGAAGCTCGTACCGATCCTGTTGGTCGGCGTATGGATCGGGCGCCGCGAATGGCGCCCGGCCCTCGTGGCCCTGGCCACGGCCCTTGTTTTGTGGAGCCATGCGCTGCTGTTCGACCTCGGCGGCTACGTGACCGACCCGGGAACCGGCCTCATGTCCCTGTACGCGATCTCACCGATTCTCTGGTTCTGTGCTGCCGCCGCCGCTGCGGCCGCCAGCGCAGTGCTCGTCGTCCGCCGCTCGCGTTGGGCCTGGGTGGCCATTGCCGTTCTGATGTTCTTGGGTCCTCCTCGTGTCGTGCTGTCGTATCTCGCGTTCCTCGCACCAGCGCTGATCGCGACTCTGGATGAGGGTCCTGGCCGGGTCTGACAGTACTTCCAGCGCCCAAAGTACTGTTGCTCGCATGCACATGGCCCCGACAGCATGGTCGCCTCGTCCGGTACTGGTCCGGACCCGTACTCGAAGGGAACCCATTGCCAAACGATCCAGCTCGGGGAAGCGCGAGCGAGCGGTTCGACCGCATCGGCGTCGAAGCCACGGACAGCCTCCGTGGTGACTCGCGCCGCGTGCACGCGCTGGCCGAGCAGTTCCGAGAGCAGTACCGCCACGACCTCGAGGAGTGGATGCAGCTTCGCGCGCGGCTCGACCGCCGCGGAGGGTCACTGCGACCGGTCGGGACCGATGCGCTGCGGGCCGAGTACGAGGCGCGAGGGCGAGACCTGGCGGCCCTCCGGGCACGTCTGAAGCGGATCGACGTGGTCGCCCGCCAGCTGGACCTGCTGTGGGGATACCTCGACACGCCGGAGACGGTGGGCGACGAGCCCGGTCCGATGGCCGACGACTCGCCGGCCACCATCGGCCTTCGCATCGTGCAGGCCCAGGAGGCTGAGCGGCAGCGCATGGCCGAGGACATTCACGACGGTCCCGCGCAGGTGCTCACGAACGCCATCTTCCAGGTGGAGTATCTGGATCGCATCCTGACCGACGCCGATCGGGCTGCCCAGGCCGAGGTCGCCTCCCTGCGCGACATGCTGCGCAACGGTCTCGACGACGTTCGGACCTTCATCGCCGACCTGCGTCCTCCGGTGATCGACGTCGGGATGGCCACGGCGCTCGGTGAGCGCGCGCAGCAGCTCCAGGAGCGGCACGGGATCGCGGTCGAGGTGTCGGTCGACGGCATCGATGAGCGGCTGACGCCGGCGCAGCGTGCATCGGTCCTGCGCATCGTGCAGGAGGCATTACAGAACGTGCGCAAGCACGCGGTGGCCAGCCGGGTCGCCATCGGACTCACCGGAGACACCCTCGTCATCGAGGACAACGGTCGCGGCTTCGACCTGATGCGGCTTGCATCGGGGACGGCTCGCAACTTCGGATTGCAATTCATGCGGGAACGCGCCGAGCTGCTCGGCGGCCAGCTCCAGATCGAGTCACGACAGGGTGAAGGCACCCGAATCCTGCTCCGGTTGCCGGAGCAGGATCGCAATGCCCACTGAGGAGGAGACGAACCCATGAAAGACACAGTCGACAACAAGGTCGATGAGCGCCGCCGAGGCGGCGACAGACGCGCGGGCAACATCCACGTCGTCATCGTGGACGGTCACACCCTGTTTCGCCGCGGCGTTCGCAACATCCTCGAGCTCGAGAAGGACATCGACGTCGTCGGCGAGGCGGGCTCGGGACGGGAGGCCCTGGCCGTCGTCCAGGAGCTGACCCCCGACGTCGTCCTCATGGACCTGGGGCTGCCGTCGCCGAACGGCATCGAGACGACCCAGCGACTGAAGCGCGAGCTGCCGCACACTGGGGTCATCGTCCTCGCCTCGAACGACGACGAGGACAAGCTGTTCGATGCGATCAAGGCCGGCGCCGCGGCGTACGTGCTGAAGGACATCGACCCGACCGACCTGATCGCGATCATCCGCCGCGTGCGCGCCGGGGAGTACCTGATCAACGACAAGGTCTTTGCCCAGCCCGCCGTCGCCTCGCGCGTCCTCAAGGAGTTCCGCGAGCTGGCGGTCTACGGCTCCGAGGCGCAGCCGATCTTTGCGCCGCTCTCGCCGCGCGAGGTCGAGATTCTCGACAACATCGCGCAGGGCATGACGAACAAGCAGGTGGCCTACGCGCTGGGCATCAGCGAGCAGACGGTCAAGAACCAC
>JBHENV010000250.1:0-2847 GCA_046261895.1 Candidatus Limnocylindria bacterium | reverse complement strand
CGACGTCGGCGTGGCTCTGCAGCCACAGCTCGTACGGCGGCATCGACCATGTTGCGTCCGCGTGGAGGAGCGACGTGAGGGAGTCCATGTCGTAGCGCTCGAAGGCGTCGACGTACCGGGCGAGCAGCGCCTCCTGCGCCGCATCCATCGGCGCCGGCGCATCGGACGAGCTCGGCTGGTGGTCGGCGAGCGTCGCGCGAGCGCGCTGGAGCGCGCTGTTGACCGATGCGACGGTGGTGCCCAGCAGCTCGGCGACCTCGTCCGCCGTCCAGCGCAGGACCTCGCGCAGGATCAGCACCGCCCGCTGGCGCGGCGGCAGGTGCTGAAGCGCTGCCACGAACGCGAGGCGGATCGACTCCCGGGCGATGGCCACTTCGGCCGGATCGGCCGGGTCGGTGATGACCCGCCCGTCGGGGACCGGCTCAATCCACGCCCGCTCGGGCAGGGCCGGACCGAGCACCGCGTCGGCGGTCGACGCGGGACCGAGGTCCATCGCCCGCGCGCGCCGTTGCCGTCCACTGAGCATGTCGAGGCAAACGTTGGTCGCGATCCGATACAGCCATGATCGGAGCGCGGCGCGGCCCTCGAAGCCGCCGAACCCGCGCCACGCTCGCACGAGCGTCTCCTGCACGGCATCCTCGGCCTCGAAGGCGGATCCCAGCATCCGATACGCGTAGGCGGTCAGCTCTCGCCGATAGGGCTCCAGGCGCTCCATCGGCTCCGTCGGTCCCATCGCCGCCTCTTCGAGGACGGTGCTATCCATGGTCAGTTCAGTCATCGGGCTCTCCACCTCCGGCACGGGAGGTCTCGTTGGTGATCACAGGGCGGGGTCGCCGGTGAACGATACGGCCTTGCCCCGCCCGCCGTCGAGAGCCAATCGCGCCGCGGCCGGGCGGTCCAGTTCGCGGGCATACCGATGAGTTTCCGCCGGCCCCTTCGTCTGACCAGCAACGACACCGCACACGAGACCGACCGAGATGACCGAGACCGATTCCGAGACCACGACAGCCCTGGCCGGCCGGCGCGAATGGATCGGCCTTGGCGTCCTTGCGCTGGCGGCGCTGCTCTACGTCATGGACCTGACGGTCCTCCACCTCGCGGTGCCCGCGCTGAGCGCCGACCTTCAGCCCACGAGCGCGCAGCTGCTCTGGATCATCGACATCTATGGGTTCTTTGTGGCCGGCTCCCTGATCACCATGGGCACGCTGGGCGATCGAATCGGCCGCCGCAAGCTCCTGCTCATCGGCGCGGCCGCGTTCGGTCTGACCTCGCTGCTGGCGGCATTCTCGACCAGCCCGGAGATGCTGATCGTGGCTCGCGCGCTGCTCGGGATCTCGGGCGCCACCCTGGCGCCGTCGACGCTCTCCCTGATCTTCCACATGTTCCAGGACCCGCGGCAGCGGACGGCGGCCATTGGCGTCTGGATCGGCAGCTTCTCGGCCGGCAGCGCCATCGGTCCGGTGCTCGGTGGCCTCATGCTCGAATACTTCTGGTGGGGCTCGGTCTTCCTGCTGGCCCTGCCGGTCATGGCGCTCCTGCTGGTCCTCGGGCCTCGCGTGCTGCCCGAGTACCGCGATCCGGACGCCGGTCGCCTTGATCTGCTCAGCGCCGCCATGTCGGTCGCCGCCGTGCTGGCGGTGATCTACGGCCTGAAGGAGGCGGCGCAAACCGGCTTCGGGGTGGTTCCGGGCCTCGCCTTTGCTCTCGGACTGGCGATCGGCGCGCTCTGGGTTCGCCGGCAAGGGTCCCTGGCCGACCCGATGATCGACGTCAACCTCTTCAGGATCCGCTCCTTCAACGTGGCGCTGTCGATCAACTTTCTCTCCATCTTCGTCATGGTCGGCTACTTCCTGTTCGTGGCGCAGTACCTCCAGCTCGTGGTGGGGCTCTCGCCGCTCGAGGCGGGCCTCTGGTCGCTGCCGTCGGCGGCCGCGTTCATCATCGGATCGCAGCTGGCGCCGAAGATCGTGCAGCGGGTGCGTACCGATCACCTCATCGGCGGAGGGCTCGGCGTGGGGGCGGTCGGCCTGGCGATGCTCACCCAGGTCGGCGCCAACGGCGGCCTGCCGACGCTCATCGCCGCCTCGGTCGTCATCTCGATCGGCCTGGCGCCCGTGTTCGGCCTGACCACCGAGCTGATCGTCGGCTCGGCTCCGCCCGAGCGAGCCGGCGCCGCATCGGGCATCTCGGAGACCGGTGCCGAGCTGGGCGGGGCGCTCGGGATCGCGATCCTGGGCAGCATCGGCGTGGCCATCTATCGGGGTGAAATCGCCCAACGCCTGCCATCGGCCGTCCCGGCCGAGGCGCAGTCGGTGGCAAGTGACACGCTCGGCAGTGCCGTGGCGGTCTCCGGCGAGCTGCCGGCCCAGCTCGGGGCCGCCGTCCTCGACACGGCCCGCGAGGCGTTCGTGCACGGCATGCAGCTCACTTCCGGGATCGCAGCCGCCGTTGCGTTGGGCCTCGCGATTGTCGCAGTGGCCATGCTTCGCTCGCACGGCGCGCCGCCTGCCGACACTGAGGCGGAGACGGGCTCGGACGTTGCGCCGCCGGAGCAGGTGGCGCACATTGCCCCCACACAGTTCGGGGCGGCGGACGGGTGATCCACGGCCGGCCTCACCTCCCTTGGTGCGATCCACGCCCGACCGCATCGCCCTGCGTGAGATCCACGGCCAATTTCCCCCGCTCGTGAGATCCACGGCCGATTTCCTATCCCCTGGGTGGGCATATCGGCCACTCATTGGCCGAATATGCCCAGCACGGCTTCATCAGCCAGCCACTCGACGCGCAGCGTGGCTGAACTGCCCACCGGGGAGGTTTTCGGCCACTTCTTGGCCGATACGCCCAGGC
>JBHENV010000249.1:0-5687 GCA_046261895.1 Candidatus Limnocylindria bacterium | reverse complement strand
GCACGCGACCCCGTGCGATGTCGTGGCTCGCCTCCCGCTCGCCACGCTGCCAGGCATCGGTCCAGAACCATGCCTGGTCAGCGTCGATCAGCTTCTTCGGGCGCATGATTATCGTGCCCCCCTCGACGCTGACCTCGAGGTAGTCCCCGTCCGACAGTCGGGCTGCCTTGCGGACCGCGTCGGGTAGCGTGATCTGGCCCCTTTGGCGCACCTTCATGAGTGCCATAGTTGTACTTTCCTATTTTACGACTCGCGTGTCAAGATCGCAGCCGCGGCTCGCTTGCGCGCTGCGCTCATCTGGCAGCCCGTCGCCAGCTCAGACCGATGGAACGGCTCGTACGACGCCCCCAGCGCGCGCCGCTCGCCGGCCTGCTCGTGTCCCTGGACCGGGTCGAGATCCACGATGACGATCGACCAGCGCAGCGGCCCGATCAGGCCGGCCACGTTTCGCGATCGGCAGAGCGGTACGAAACCTCGACCTCGTCGACCTCCGACTGGAACTGGGGATCGGTTGCCGCCTGCTCCCAGGCATCGGCTTCGCGCTGCTCACGAATCCGACGCTCCAGTTCGTCGACAGCCAGCTCGATGACGGCGTCCTGCGACGATGCCACGCCGCTGGGCGTTGGCCGGTCACCGACCAAACTGGCACTGGTTATGCACGATCGACGAAACCGCTGCCCACGCCTCGTCACCGGCTGCTCTGGAGGGATGAAAGTGCTTCGCGTCCCCGTTGCCGTCGCCCTCGTGGCGATTCTCGCGTTCCCGGCGTTCGCCCTGGGCCACGACACTACACCGACCCCGGGAACGTGACGCAGCTCGGCTACTACATCGCCAAGGCGCCGAAGATCAGCGCCGCGTGGTCGTTGTACTGGTATCGCAGGTACATCTACGCGAACAACTTCGACGAGGACGTGAATTCGCTCTCGCCGCGCAGCCGCGGCCTGGACGTCTTCGCCATCGCCGATCCGAGCATCGGCAAGGCCTTCAAGGTCAACCGACTCAATCCGCAGACGATGGAGCCGCCACCAACGCAGTAGTCGTGAAATGACGACCAGTTCACGACAAGAAGGAGTCGAGATGCGCTCATCACTCTCCCCGCGCTGGCGCGCGGTCGCCGGCATCGTGGCCCTCGGACTCGCCAGCGCGGTCTTTTCCGTGCCCGCCCCAATCACGGCGAGTCACGACCTGGGGCACGAGGCGGAGCACGCACTCCACAACCCGCCCGGCAACCCGATCGCCTACCCGGTCGCAGAGAAGATTCGGCGCGTCGGCGGTGACAACACGCCGACCGGCGGTCACGTGACCGTGGAGGGCAACCGGCTCTACGTCGGCGCCTACGGGCTCGGCTTCCGGATGTTCGACATCTCCGACCCCGAGAAGCCGCAGCTCATCGGCCAGTACCTGCCCGGCAAGCGGGCGGACGCGGTTCCCGATGCCGCCGTCTTCGACGGCCGGCACATCGCCGTGCTCAACGGGACGAACCGCCTGTCGGTAAGCACAAGTGACGGCACGAACCCGAATACGAACAAGACCGAGTTCCTCGACGTCACCGATCCAGCCACGCCCCGGCTGCTGTGGGAGTTCAACGGACCCACCCACGGCGAGGCGCATAACGGCGACATCGTCGACGAGCGACGTCTGTGGTTGCCGTCCGGCGGCTCCGGCACGAACGGGCTGCGCATCTACGATCTCCGACCGATCCTTGGCTCCCCCGCCGCGGCGCCGACCAGCCTCCTCGCCAGCGGCACGGTGAACGGCCGCAACCCGGTCGAACTGTGGGCGGCCTCGCCGTACCGCGGGAACCGTCCCGTCGGCGCAGCGTTCACGCACACGCACGACGTCAGCGTCTATGTCGACCACCCGGTGCAGCAGCCCGACGGCAGCGTTGCGCGCCGCGACATCGCGCTGCTCGCCGAGGGCGGCGCGTACGCGAACAACGCCGGCGACACGGGCAGCATGTTCATCATCGACGTCACGGACCCCCGCAACCCCGTCGTCCTGAACCGCTGGCTGCACACGCGCGGCGAGGGCCACCACCCGATCCGGTACCACCACGAGGCGCAGTTCCTGGACGGCGATCCGTCGGTCATCCTGGTCACCGACGAGGACCTCCACAACGGCTGCGGCGATGCCGGCGGCGTGACCGCCATCCGCGTCGGACCGTCGTTGACCGGTGAGCCGCAGGAGCTGAGCGAGTGGTTCATCCCGGGTGACACGCCGGCACCGGTCTGCTCCGTTCACGTCTTCTCGTCGAATGGCAGCCTGGTCTTTTTCGGCTCGTACAACGCCGGGCTGCAGGTCGTCGACTACAGCGACCCGGCCAACCCCGTGCAGGCGGCGTACTACATCGCGCCGGCCACGACGGCGTGGGGCGCCCTCTACCACGAGGGCTACATCTACGTCGGTGACATGAGCCGCGGGCTCGACGTCTACGAGCTCGACGACCCCGAGCTTCTGCTGAAGCTCAAGGTGAAGCCGAAGAAGCTCCTGCCCTGACCGATGGCCCGGCGGCCCGCTGTGGTCGCCGGGTTGCGCTCTCGAGGCGGCCGGCGATGCCGGCTGCCTCGAGCCGTCAGGCGTTATCTCACTACTGTCATGACCACTGACCAGATCAGGTCCGGCCGGACCTGCAGCGGAGCTGCGGGATTTGCTTGCCGGTGTTCGAGGTCGGCAAGACCGGGAGTATGCTCGCCGCATGGCGAAGGTCGAGCGAACGGTCGAGGATGTCCGGATCGCACAGCTCGAGGGGGAGCTGATGGAGGCGAGCCGGCGCGAAGCCGCCGTCGCCGAGCTCCTCCAGACGATCGCCCGATCCAGCTTCGACCTTCAGCCGGTGCTCCAGGTCGTCATCGAACGGGCGGTCGAGCTTTGCGGGGCAGAGTCTGGCAACATCGCGCGCGGGGACGGCGACGTCTACCGCGTGGTGGCGTTCACCGGCATCATCTCGCCCGAGTACGAGCAGATGACCCGGCAGCGGCCGTACCGCGCCGAACGCGCCTCGATCATCGGTCGCGCCATCATGGAGCGCTCGGTGGTCACCATTGACGACGTTCTCGCCGATCCGGAGTATGGCCTGCACGATGCGCAGCGGGCCCAGCAGTTCCGCAGCCTGCTCGCAGCGCCCCTGCTGCGCGACGACGAGCTGGTCGGCGTCATCGCCGTCGCGCGGAGCGAGGTGCGACCCTTCACCCAGCGCGAGATCGGCCTGGTCCAGACCTTCGCTGCACACGCGGGACTCGCGATCGAGCTGAGCCGGCTGCTCGGCGTGGAGCACGAGGCGGCCACGCGCGAGGGGGCCATCAGCGCCGTGCTGCAGGAGATGGCACGCTCGAGCTTCGACCTCACCAGCGTCCTCCAGACGGTGATCCGAAGCGCCGTGGAGCTGAGCGCCGCCGACTTCGGGAACATCCTGCGCCTCGACGAGACGAGCGGCTTCTACCACGTGGTCGCCCACCATGGTGAGGTCGACCCGGCGTACTGGGACCTCGTCACTCACACGCCGTACAAGCCGGACCGCGGGACGCTGATCGGCCGCACCCTGCTGGAGCTGCGGCCCATTCACATCACCGACATCCTGGAGGACCCGGAGTACCGGTTCTGGGAGGCGCAGCGCAGCGGCGAGTACCGCACCATTCTGGGCGTGCCGATGCTGCACAATGGCGCCGCGATCGGCCTCTTCGTCGTCTGGCGCCGCGAAGTTCGCCCGTTCAGCGAGCGCGAAATCTCGCTGCTCACCACCTTCGCGGACCAGGCGACCCTCGCCTTCGAGAACGTGCGCCTCTACCAGACCGTCGAGCGCCAGCTCAGCGAGCTGAGCCGATTCGCTCCGCAGGTGGCGACGCTCCTGGCGAGCCGCGAGGGAGAGGCGCTGCTGGCCGGGCACCGGCGCGAGATCAGCGCGCTCTTCGCCGACCTGCGCGGCTTCACCGTCTTCGCCGAGCAGGCCGAGCCGGAGGAGGTACTCGGCGTGCTGCGGGAGTATCACGCGGCCGTCGGCGAGCTGGCGGTGCGCGAGGGTGGGACGCTGGAGCACTTCGCCGGTGACGGGCTCATGGTTTTCTTCAACGATCCGATGCCCGTCGCCGATCATCAGCTGGCGGCCATACGGACCGCCGTCGGCATGCGGGAGCGATTCGACGAGCTGGCGACCGGCTGGCGGAAGCGCGGCTACGAGTTGGGCCTCGGAATCGGCGTCGCATCGGGCTATGCGACGCTGGGGCGGATCGGCTTCCCGGGCCGATACGACTACGGCGCCATCGGCAATGTCGTCATCCTGGCCTCCCGCCTGAGCGATGCCGCGGACCCGGGCCAGATCCTCATCAGCCAGCGCGTCAACGCGGCAGTCGAGGAGGCGGTGACGGTGGAGCCCATCGAGCCGCTGCAGCTCAAGGGCATCAGCCGCGCCGTCTCCGCCTACAGCGTCGTCGCCACCGCCCCGGCCGACCCCACGTGAAGATGAGGGGGTGTCGTGTGGCGGGCTCAGGTTTCGATCGTGGGGCGATACTCGACCTCGCCCAGCTCGAAGGTCCAGCCCACGGCCTGGCGCGCGGTCTTCATGCCGGGCGGTACTCGTATGAAGTAGTGCTTGCGCGTGCCGTCAGTCTCGGGGGTGGAGTTCTCGACCTCGACAAACTTCCCGTTCCTGCCCCACCATCCGGTGCCTTCGATCGGCTCACAGGTCTCCCACAGCCGTCCGGTGGAATCTGCGTGCACGAGCGTCGCCCCGCCGTCGGCGGCGATGCGCTCCCATCCGACTCGCTCGGCCATCACGCCCCGGACCTCGACATTTCGCTCGCGAGCGATGGCGGCCGTGTCAAGGCGCTCCGGATGGGTCACCACCCAGTCGGGCACCAGCACGCCGTGCCAGGCCCAGACCGTCATGCCGTCGGGGTAGGCGATTGCCGGACCATCCTCGCAGTGCGGACGACCGCGTGGATCGGTCTTCAGCGCCAGCGGACGCTCCGACGCGATCACCAGCCCATTCAGCGCCCACCACGGTCCGGCAGATGCGACGATCTCCATCCGACGCCGCAACTTGGCGGCCCGGACCTCCCGTTCGACGGGCGGCCACGCAGGACGGGGCAGGACGTCAAGCACCAGGCCGTACGTCGGGGCCACGCCGTCGAACTGCCCGGGCTGCATGGCCTGCATCGCCTCATCGATGCTGCCAGCGGGGTCGAGCAGGTCGGCGATGGTGACAGCGATCGCCTCGCGGACCAGTTCGCGTATCAGGCGTCGCCCGAGCCTCGCCTCGTACCACTCCCACGCGCCGCGCATCGACGCGCGGCCGAAGCGGTCGATCTCGCGCCGAGTGAGCACACGACGCTTCATCGACGTCGAACGTCCGAAGCCCGCATCCTCCTCGACGACAGTCGCAATGGCGGCCATGACCAGGCTCGCTCCGTCGAACAGGTCCCCGTCGAGAACACGGGTCGCCGCGGCCGGAGGAAGCTGGCCGCGAATGCGTCCGCGCAGCGACCGCAACCACGACGGGGGCAGGTCGAACGGCTGGGCCAGCGCGTGCCACTCTCTCCCGTTGCCAGTGCCCACGTCTCCGCGGGTGTGTCTTCCCAGGATCGCCGCACGTCCGCGCTGGGCGAGATGGTACGCGCGGGCGCCGGCCGCTGGCGACGCCACCCACATGAATTCCGGCGCCGGCTGCCGCGCCTCGGCATACAGGCTGCGGA
>JBHENV010000248.1:0-8344 GCA_046261895.1 Candidatus Limnocylindria bacterium | reverse complement strand
TCCGGGACGTGCTGTTCCAGATCACGCCGGCGATGCTGGCCGAGGTGGGGAGGCCCGACGCGCGGCCAGCGTTGACGACGCCTATGCGGCAGCGGGGTTCGATGCGATGGACCCGACCATCGCGCGACTGATGGATGGGGACCGATGAATCCCGAAGATGTTGGTCGCATCCTCGATGAGATCGGGGAGCGCATTGGCCCAGCGGGTGAGTACGCATGGACCCTGACCGTCCGACAGGTGGTCATTGACGCTTCGATGTGGGGCGGGGTGGGTGTCGTTCTAATCCTCGTCGCGCTCGCGTGTGGCGTTGGTGCTGCGCTATCAAGGGGCGAGCTAAGGGCCAACGCGGCGGTTATCGGCGCATTCGCTTTCATCGTCGCGGTACCGGTCGTGGTCTTCGTCGGGACGCAACTCTTGAACCCTGAGTACCACGCGATGATGCGGCTGCTCGATCGAATGGCGCTGGGCCGATGAGCACGCCCATCGTCACCATCCCCGTCGAGAACGCCGCCCCCGTGAAGGTCACCTCCCTCCCTGGTGGCGCATGGACGCTTGCCTTCCTGCTCGACGGTGGGCGCAAGGTGGAGCCCTTCGGGACACCGTATGCCAGCGTCCGGGCTGCGTGTCGTGTGGCCGAGCGCATGAATGCGGCGGTGTGGGAGCGATGACTGTCGCGGAGCGCGTTCTACCGCGCGACCAGTACTTCACGGCTCTCGGTGAGGCCATCCAGCGTGCCCGTTGGGATAAGGGATGGTCGCAGGTACGGCTTGCCTCCGAGGTGGGAGTCGAGTCGGGCGCCTGCATCAGCTACTGGGAAGCAGGTATCCACCGGCCCGATGCCTGGATGATCGACCGCCTCGAGCGGCTGTTCGGTCGAAGGCTGCGGCCATGACCGACCTAGCCCTCCGACAGACCGAGATCGCTGACCGCATCGGTGACGTGCTGGACATCCTGGCCGACGACAGCGCACCCATCGAGGACTGGGCGGCCGCCTATGCGATCGCCCAGCAGGTGCGGCTCCGCGTCGACCGGGCGCTCAAGGCTCGCCGTGATGACCTGATCGTGGGCATGGAGCGGGGAGGGCTCAAGAGCCTCGGGCCGCTGACCGTCAAGAGCGCCGCCGTCGATCCGCGCTACGTCTGCAACGAGCGCGACAACTGGGAGGACGCGACAACGCAGGACGCCCTTGCCGCCCTCCGACGCGATCCGGCCACGCGCGAGTACGTCCGCACCATTCCCGCGCACCTGGAGGTTGACGTTGACCGGATGACCGAGGACATGCGCCTCGGTGTCCACGGCGCCATCCATCTCTACCGCGCACTGAATGACCACGGCTGGCGGGTCGAGCGGGATCGTCGCAAGTCACTCGCCGTGCGCGAAGTAAGAGCACCGAAGGGGGAGGCCGCATGAGCGAGCAGCCGCTGATGATGCCCGATGCCGCCGACCTGTCCGTAACGCGGATTGAGCATTGCGCCACCGGCCTCGTGATCCCGTTCGACCTGTCGTGGGATGAGTACGATCGCGAGCAGCAGCTACTCGGTCGCATCGACCATGCGCGGCAATGGTGGCGGGGCGACCTGTTGAACTTCGGTGAGCACAAGTTCGGTGAGAAGTACACCCAAGCGGTTGATGAGGGCGAGAACTATCAGACGCTCGCCGACATGGCGTGGGTGGCCAGCCGCGTTGAGTTTTCGCGACGTCGCGAAAACCTCTCGTGGTCGCACCACCGTGAGGTCGCGTCCCTAGAACCTGACGAGCAGGATCGCTGGCTGGACCTAGCTGAGAGCGGACGCATCGGCGTCCATGAGTTACGACGCCAAGTCGCCAGTGCCAAGCATGACTCCTTGCCAATCGTGGACCCGCCAGTCGGTCAGTACCGCTGCATCGTGATCGACCCGCCGTGGCCGATGGACAAGATCGAGCGTGAGGTCCGCCCGAATCAGGGTCCGGTACTCGATTACCCCACCATGAGCCTGGAGGAGATCGCTGGCCTGCCGATCGGCCTGCTTGCCTATGGCGACGGATGCCATGTCTACCTGTGGGTGACGCATCGCTTCCTGCCCGATGGCCTGCGCCTGTTCGATGCGTGGGGCGTCCGATACCAATGCACGATGACGTGGGTCAAGAACGTCGGCATCACGCCCTACTCGTGGATGTACGACACCGAGCACGTCCTGTTCGGTCGTGTCGGTAACCTGCAACTCGACCAGCTCGGACTGCGCCTTTCATTCGGGGCGCCGGTCACGCGCCACTCGGCAAAGCCCGATGCATTCTATGAGCGCGTCGTGGCCGCCAGTCCTGGCCCACGCCTTGAAATGTTCGCCCGCGCCGAGCGTGAAGGCTTCGAGGCATGGGGAAATGAGGTGGCCGCATGACGACCATGCAGGCCGCGCGGCGTCCGTGGCAGGACGACATGACGTGGAGCCGCCAGTTCCTGTTCAACATGTCAGCGATCTGCGGGGCGTACTTGATCCGCGAATCGCCGTGGGAAGAGGACGCTCATCGGAACACCGATCTAATCGTCCTGTCCGTACCAAGTGGGTTGCGTGTCGCGTGTCGAGTGCGGCAGGCGCACTACCTCCTGAAATGGCCGGACGAGTTCACCATCCGATGCTCTCGCGGATCAGGCGTCGAAACCGAGCTGAGCAAGCTGCTCGCCGGGTGGGGTGACTACATCCTGTACGGCTTCGCCGATGACGCTTCACCGCGACCGCGCCTCAAGGCATGGGTGCTCGGGGATCTGAGTGTCTTTCGGTCCTGGTACAGCGCCTATGTCGATACGCATGGACGCGAGCCGTGCCGAGTGCGGCGCAATGGGGATGGTTCATCTGACTTCCTTGCTTGCCGCATAGATGAGCTGCCGCCCGAGTTCGTAGTGGCGCGCCAGTTCCCTGATGGTCGGAGGTTGGCATGAGCGGCGGCAAGTTCTCGATGGACGAATACGTGCCGGTAGCCGAGCGCGTTGACGCTTTCAAGAGCGCGTTCCCCGACGGCTCATTGCAGTCCGAGATTGTCGAGCTGACCGCTGGTCGCGTCACAGTGCGCGCAATGGCCTACAGGACGCCCGATGACCCACGTCCGGGCGTTGGACACTCATCGTTGGAGATCCCCGGCTCTACGGCCTTTACACGCGGCTCGGAGATCGAGAACGCCGAGACGAGTGCATGGGGTCGCGCCATCGCGGCACTCGGCTTTGAGGTCAAGCGCGGCATCGCCTCAGCTGAGGAAGCCCGCAATAAGCAGCCGGATCAGCGCGGCGCGAGAGCGTCATCCCCAAGCGCTGCTCCGGCGCCGAAACGCGACCAGTACCGTCGGGATGACCTGCTGATCGCCGCCAAGAAGCACGGGCTGGACCGTGACGCCTTGGAGCGGTACGCCGTGATCATCGGCATCGACGCCAACAAGGGCGCCACGCATGAGCAGATGGACGCCCTCATCGAAGCCGTCGACGGCCATGGCACGTCTGCCGTGATTGATACGTCGCAGTCGGAAGGCCCGGAGTCCTCCGACGCGACTACGGTGCAGCCGGATTCTGGTTCCCCCTCCGGTTCGGCTGCACCGGCACCAATCTGATGGACGACGTGACCGAGCGCCCCGACTTCGACCCGTCCCGGAACATCACGCTCGTCGCCCTCCGCTCAGCGTGGCAGGAAGCCCGCGACGAACGCGACATGCCCGACCCATTGGATGTCATCACCGACGCCGTGGATCGGGATGGCACCGTCACCCGCGTCCGTTCGCTGTCGTGGGAGGAAGTCCTTGTGCGGGTCGTGCGGGACTGTGAGGGGACGGTCGAATGAGCAAGTGGAATCGCCCGATGCGGCAGTGGCATGCAGCGGTGCCGCGATGAACCGAATCGAGCGGAGGCTGCTTCGATGGTTGCAGCGGCGGTGCAATCATCCCGGCGATGAGGTGAAGGCTGATATCGCGGATGCCAATCTGCGGCCCGATATGGTGACGTGGTGTGCGACGTGTGGAGCGGTTGCACTGAATCGACAGGATAAGTCCGGCGCGGTGCAGTGGCGCGAAATGCGCCGACCTCAGCCGACATGGAACGACTGAGTCAGGTGCCCGCATGAAGCCGAGCACTCGTCGCGCACTGGCAGCGTTGCGCGCAGCCGATGGTCAGTGGCTGAGCGGGAACCGCATCGCCGACGCGGCCGGCTACCGCTTCGGCGGCAGGCTCTACGAGCTGCGCCACCAGTACGGTTACGTCATCGAGCGCCGCTCCGCGCCGAACGGCAACAGCACGGACGAGTACCGGCTGGTCGAGAAGCCTGTTCAACAGACGATGGAGTTGGCCTCGTGATCTCGAAGCCCATCCCGCGCCCGAAGGTCCGCAAGCGCCTCACCTCCAAGCCGCACGTCATCCCGTCCTCAATGAAGGAGGCGGTGTACGAGCGCGACTCCTTCACCTGCCAGTGGTGCAAGGTTCCCGGTGGGGCGCTGGACGCGCACCACGTCACCCGGCGCTCGCAGATGGGCAAGGACGAACTTAGCAATTTGATAAGTGTGCATCGGCTCTGCCATCGGGTCATCCACGAGAATCCGTCGTGGGCCAAGGAGCGGGGATTCCTGGCATGAGGCACCTCGCTGTCATTGACCGCCACCTGGCCGCGGGCGAACGGCACCGCCGACGCGCCGCCGAGGTGGCCGAAGGCGTCGAGCGCCTGCTGTCGAAGTTCCGTCAGCTCGAGGCCGTGCCGCTGGACATCCTCGACAGGGTGGAGCGTGCCATCGTGCAGACCCATACCTCGAACCTGCTGCGCCTCAACGGCCTGCAGCAGCCTTCCGAGAAGGTGCCGGAGTGGGCCACCGCGGGGCTGCATGACTTGGGTTGCGGCGGCCCGGACTTCTGTTCGTGCCAGCCGGTGTACATGGCGGACGAGACGTGATCCGCCTGCACGGAAACCGCTCAAGCGTTCGATCGACGCGGTACAATGAGCATGACGGTGGGCTAAGCACTGGTCATGCAATAATGCGCGGCGGTCCCCAGGTTCGGCTTAGCCCCGGCCTGGGGGCCGATTGCGTTCCACGGAGGCTAAGGCCGTGACCAAGCGACGTGCCATCTATGGCACCTCTGCGACCAGCATCTCGCTGGCCCGCTGCTGCCCGGAAGCGCAGCTCCTCTTTGACCGGCTCATTGCCCACGCCGACGATCAGGGACGCCTCCAGGGCGACCCGATGCTCGTCAAGGCGTCGTGCATGCCGCTCATCGACAGGGCGACCATCAAAGCCGTTGACCGCTGGTTGGGCGAACTCGCTGAGCAGGGAATGATTCAGCGGTACGAGGCTAAGGGCCAGCCGCTCATCCAGATCGTCACGTGGTGGGAACACCAGGACTGGATGCGCCACATCTACCCGTCTCGATGGGCCGCTCCGGAAGGCTGGACGGACCAGCTAAAGGGGTCCGGAATGCCGCCAAATGACGGCGCGATGCCAGCGCCGCGCCCGCGCGATGCCGGCGAAGTGCCGCCAAATGACGGCGCGACGCCGGCCCAAAGTGGAGTGAGTGGTGGAGGTGAAGACGTGTTCGTGATAGAGACGAATACGAGCCGTGGTGAAGACGCGCGCGAGGCGACACCACCACTGAGCGACCTTTCATTGAGAAGGATCACAGGCACTCACTTCGACCTCACTCGTGAACGTCCTAACGATAAAGCCGTCGAGATGTACGGCGACCTCATTGAGAAGTTCGGTGAGCAGGCAGTCCGAGATGCTCAGTACCGGCTCGGTCCACAGAAGGGCTACGGCTTCGTCGCTAGGGTCAAGGCCGAATGCAAGCGGGTGGCGGCATGACTACCCCGGACCCTGCAAGCCGACATGAGTAGCTACTTCCTCATTGAGAGAGACGAGGCGGGGAATGTCACGGGCCTTGTGCCAATCGAGGCGGAGCCCGTTATCGAGGACGGAAGGGTCATCGGATATGTCCGCTCAAGCGAGGCTATTTCTAGGGTTGCACACTGGTTGCATCACGATCCTGATTGCGGCTGGCACCGAAGCGATCCCAATGGCTGTGACTGCGGTCTAGCACGTCAATGGCAGGGGGATTGAATGAGAGTCGCCTACGCCGACCCGCCCTATCTCGGAGCATCCCGGAAGCACTACCGCGACCACCCCGAGCATGCGGTCTACGACACCATCGAGGGACAGGCCACTCTCATCGAGCGGCTGGTGACCGAGTTTCCGGACGGCTGGGCTCTGTCGATGGCATCGAAGAATCTCCACCCACTCCTGCCGCTGTGCCCGCCCGATGTCCGCGTCATGGCGTGGGTCAAGCCGTTCACCACGTTCTTTCCTAACGTCAACCCGGCATGGGCATGGGAGCCGGTCATCGTCCACGGTGGTCGGAAGCGGACCCGCGATCAGGTGACCGTTCGGGACTGGATCAGTGCGTCAAGTCCTGCGCAGCGTGGTAAAGGATTCGTCGGTCGCAAGCCGCCCGAGTTCTGCCATTGGTTGTTCGAGGTACTCGGCCTCCAGCGCGGCGACGAGCTCGTGGACATCTTCCCCGGTTCCGGCGCGGTTGGGTCGGCATGGGCTAAATGGCAGGACGGATGGATGACGGAGGCGCGAGCAACCGCATGAACCATTCGACTACCCCGGACCTCGAATGAGCCGCCGCTACAACGAATGGCTGACGAAGGAGATTCGCAACGTGTTCGACGCTGACTTGCCGAACCATTCGACTACCCCGGACCCTGCAAGCCGACCAGAGGAACCCCGAACGGCGACGGGACGAGCAGTTGTTGAGGCGACTGCCAGCGACCCGTTTGTTCCTGACGACCAGAAGGCCGCTCTCCGTGACGCCGCACGGCGGACGGTCCTCGCCATCGAGGCCGAGGCCCGCAGCACAGGAGCCGCCCCGCTGGACGTGCCCACGCGAGACGACTTAGCGGCAGCCTTGAAGCAACTTCATGCCGGACAGAAGGTGTGGAGTTATCCGGTTGAGGGGTCGGATGCCGAGGCCGATTGGATTGTGGAATGGCTTACGGTTCACCGTCCGGCCCGCCTCGCGGAGCCCGACCGATGAACGTCGCCGAGCAGACCCTGGAAGCCCAGCTCTCGCAGGCGGGGATACCGTTCGAGCGAGAGTACAGGTTCCACCCCGAGCGCCGGTGGCGGGCCGACTTCATGGTCGGCCAGAACTTCGCATGGCCGATCCGGGGACGCTACCTCATTGAGATCGACGGCGGTGCCTTCATCGCCGGCCGCCACGTCCGAGGTAAGGGCTTCGAGGCTGACCTGGAGAAGCTGAACGCCGCCGCGCTGCTCGGCTTCCGAGTTCTCCGTTTCACGCCAGCCCACGTCGAGGATGGTCGAGCCCTGGACGTGATCCGACAGGCATTGGGGATCGAGGTGGCCGCATGACCTGGTACTGCTTCAAGGTTCTGAGCCGTCACGAATCGGTGAACTGGGCGTGGCAGCCGACGCAAGCATGGTTGACGGATCACGTCGGCCAGCAATGGTCCGCACAGGTTCAGCATCACGGCGGTTGCTCACGAACGCCATGTGTTGAGATACCGTGCTCGCCCATCTTCGGCCGCGGCCCGAGTGGCTATCGGGTCGTGCTGGTGGTTCCGTTCCGAGCCGAGGCTTATGGTCCGTCACCGTTGGCGGCTTTCGACAATCTGCGGTGGGCGCTGTCGTGACCACCCTCCGTCGCATCTGGTACCTGCTCGTCCCCTGCCCGGTGTGTCGCAGCCGGCGCTGGACGCACCTCCGATTCTGCCTGGTGACGCGGTGATCCCGCGCTGCCCGACCTGCGGCCATCGCCTCAATGAGGGGGGACGGCTCACGCCCCGCGAGGTGGGGGAGTGACCCGCAAGAGCGTCACCGATCGAGAGCTCGAGATCGTCGCCGCTTGGTGGCACGAAGGTACCGTGGTCGACGCGGCAAAGCTCCTGGAGATCAGCGAGCAGACCGCCAAGAACCTGCTGCACACGGCACGCATGCGCTCGGGCGCACCGAACACGCTGGCGCTGGCTCGGATGCATGCCAAGGGGCTGCCTACGGTCGCCACGCTGCGTCGCCGCACGCGAGAACGAGCACGACGGAAGGTGGCAGCATGACCAGACATAATGTAGCCGTGCGTGATTTTGTGGCAGTTGAGCGGTGGATAACCCGGACCGTGAGCGTACTAGTACGATCGTTTAGAACATCACAGAACATACATTACAGGACGGAGAAGGGTACCAGTACGTCCGTTTCACTCGGGGGATGGGGGATCGGCGACCGAGTTATCCACATTCGACACATCATAACGAAGCGCGCGGTCCAGTCGACCCTTCCGAGTGAGCAGCCATTCGACGCGAACGTGATGGGCGTTCCACTCGCGCTCGAA
>JBHENV010000247.1:0-2706 GCA_046261895.1 Candidatus Limnocylindria bacterium | reverse complement strand
GGCCACCGGACCGATGGACGACAGCGCGTCGAGCCACGCCGGCCACGCTCGATCGGGATCGCCGGGTGCCTTCGGGTGACCGAACCATGGACCGATCTAGAGCAACGGGTGCGAGATGGCCGCGTCGGACCAATCGATGATCACCGGGGCGCGGAACGAGGAGGTGGGCGGGAATGGTCGGCATCGGCGCGCAGCATGCCAGACTCCGCGGCTGACGCATCCAGGGCGGCGGAGTATCGTTGCCGTTCTCTGAGTACTGCCGAGCGAGCGAAGGAGCGACATGACGCACGTCGCGGAGCCACCTGTCAGTGGTGGCGAGCAGACGACCGAACGAGATCGGGTCAACCACTGGATCAACGGAGCCCTCGTGGCGGGCGCCGGCGGCAGAACTGGGCCTGTCTACAACCCCGCAACAGGGGAGGTGGCGCGACAGGTCGACTTCGCGTCGGTCGACGAGGTAAACAGCGCGGTCGCCGCAGCGCGCGACGCCTTCCCGACGTGGCGCGTGACCTCGATCAGCAAGCGGACCGAAATCATGTTCCGAATTCGGAACCTGGTCGACCAGCACCGCGAGGAGATCGCGGCGCACCTGACCCGGGAGCACGGCAAGGTGCGCTCGGATGCGCTCGGCGAGGTGGCCCGCGGCCTCGAGAACATCGAGTTCGCCACCGGCATCCCACAGCTGCTCAAGGGCGGCTTCAGCGAGCAGGTCAGCACGGGCGTGGACGTCTACCAGATCCGCCAGCCGCTCGGCGTGGCGGCCGGCATCACGCCGTTCAACTTTCCGGCCATGGTGCCGATGTGGATGTTCGCCAATGCGATCGCCTGCGGCAACACCTTCATCCTGAAGCCGTCAGAGAAGGATCCCTCGGCATCGGTCTATCTCGGCGAGCTTCTGAAGGAGGCAGGGCTGCCGGACGGGGTCTTCAACGTCGTCCACGGCGACAAGGTGGCGGTCGACGCCATTCTCGCGCATCCGGACATCGCGGCGGTCAGCTTCGTCGGCTCGACACCGATCGCGCGCTACATCTACGAGACCGCGACGAAGCATGGCAAGCGCGTCCAGGCCTTGGGCGGGGCGAAGAACCATATGGTCGTGCTGCCCGACGCCGATATCGAGATGGCCGCCGATGCCGCCGTCTCCGCGGCCTACGGCTCCGCCGGCGAGCGCTGCATGGCGATCAGCGTGGTAGTGGCGGTGGGCGACGTGGCCGACCCGCTGGTCGACGCGATCGAGCAGCGGCTGCCGAAGATCAAGATCGGTCCCGGCCACGAGGAGGGCTCGGAGATGGGCCCGCTCATCACGAAGGAGCACCGCGACAAGGTGGCGTCGTACCTCGACAGCGGTCCGGCGCAGGGCGCCACGCTACGCGTCGACGGGCGCGAGCACGTCCTCTACCAGGAGGGCAAGGGCTTCTGGTTGGGCGTCAGCCTTCTCGACAACGTGACGCCCGAGATGGAGTGCTACCGCAACGAGATCTTCGGGCCGGTGCTCGAGGTCGTGCGCGCGCCGGACTATCCATCGGCGCTCGGGATCGTCAACGACAACGAATACGGCAACGGCACCGCGATCTTCACGCGCGACGGCGGCGCCGCGCGCCAGTTCCAGTTGGACGTCAACGTCGGTATGGTCGGACTAAACGTACCGATCCCGGTGCCCGTCGCCTACTACAGCTTCGGCGGATGGAAATCATCGCTCTTCGGTGACATCCACATGTACGGTCCCGAGGGAATCCAGTTCTACACCCGCGGCAAGGTCGTCACCGCACGATGGCCCGATCCGGGAACGTCTTCCGTCGACCTCGGCTTCCCGCGGACCCGATGACCTGGCGAAACGTCGCCGGCACATTCCCGATCGCGCCGCGCCGGCCCTAGATTCACACCCCGGCGTCGTGCGGCGCCGAATGTGGCCGTGACAGCACCATCCTGACTGCCGGGGCGTGAATCCGGGTCTGCCACGGCCTGCGGGAGGACCGCGCGCAGCCAGCGTGTGAATATGGCGTTGACGGTCCTCAGACGTTGATTCGGAGGTGATCCATGATTCAACGGGTTGCGCGCCCGATCCACGTCGGCGTGGCCGCGCTGTACGTGATCGGTCTGCTCGTCCAGGTCTACCTTGCCGGCATGGGCGTCTTCGCCGAAGCCTCGGCGTTCGTGACGCACCGTGACGTCGGGTACGTTCTGACCCTGCTTCCGGTGGTCCTGATCGTGACCGCGCTGGCTGGCCGTTTCGGGCGATGGCATGTGATCGCCTCGGCGGTGATGGTGGGCCAGTTCATTCTCCAATCGGTCCTCGTCTTCCAGCGTGATTCGGCGCCGGCCATCGCGGCGCTCCACCCTGTGAACGGGTTCCTCATCCTGCTCATCGGCGTCTGGCTGGCGCACGACGCGTGGCGGGAATGGCGGATGAATCGCAGACCATCGACCGCGGAGCCGATGGCATCCTGAGGCGGGACGCCTTCGGTGTCAGAATGCCTGCCAGATGACTGACCGATTCGAGACGCTGGCGGTCCACGCCGGCGCGGAGCCCGATCTCCAAACCGGTGCGGTGGTGCCCGCCATCCAGATGAGCACCACCTTCAAGCAGGACGGTGTCGGTGGGCTTCGCTCCGGGTTCGAGTACGGCCGCAGCGGAAACCCGACGCGGATCGCGCTCGAGCGGGCGATCGCCGAGCTGGAGGGAGCGTCGCACGGCCTGGCCTACGC
>JBHENV010000246.1:0-4988 GCA_046261895.1 Candidatus Limnocylindria bacterium | reverse complement strand
CGCGCTCGCGCTCCTGCTGCTTACCGCCTACCTGTATGTCACGCAGCGGGGCCAGCTCTACTTCCCGTGGCCGGATCCCGTCGGAGCAGCACCCGCCGGCGTGGAGGCCATCGAGCTCGTGACCGATGACGACCTGCGCCTTGGCGCCTGGTTCGTGCCCGCCAGCGGCGCCGGGGACGAACCGGGCTCGGCGGTGCTGGTCTGCAATGGCAACGCCGGCTCGCGGGCGCATCGGCTCCCGCTGGCGCAGGCACTGGCCGAGCGCGGTCATCACGTGCTGCTGTTCGACTATCGCGGCTATGCGGGCAACCCGGGCTCGCCCACCGAGGAGGGTCTTCGGGGCGATGCGCGCGCCGCCGCGCGCGCCCTCGCCGAGCGGCCGGAGGTGGATCCGGCGCGATCGCCTACCTCGGCGAGTCGCTGGGCGCCGCCGTGTGCACGGGATTGGCGAGCGAGCATCCGCCGGCGGCGCTCATCCTGCGCTCGCCGTTTCCCTCGACCCTCGAGGCGGCGCGCCATCACTACCCGTACCTGCCGGTCGTCGAGCCGCTCGTCTGGGACCGATGGCCGCTGGGACGCCAGCTTGCCGATGAGGTCCACGTGCCGGTGCTCGTGCTCGTCGGTGAACGGGACGAGATCGTTCCGCCCCATCTCAGCCAGCGCGTCTACGAGGCCGCCGCTGAGCCGAAGCGCCTCACACGGATCCCCGCGGCGCACCACAACGACGAGGCGCTGTTGGACGGTCCGGAGCTGGTGGTCGAGATCGACGCGTTCCTCGGTGAGTGGCTGCGCTGAGGTCCCCGTCCATCTCGGCTCCGTCTCCTGCGAAGCGTTGGCCGTTTATCCGGAGTGCAGGACGCGATACCGACTCTGGACCAGGCCATGCCCGGTCGCCACGGTTCCCTCGTGCACGAGTTGGATGTCAGCCGGCAGCGACCCGAAGAGCGGACGCCCCTGACCGATGAGCACGGGGATCCGCGTCACCACCATCGTGTCGATGAGCCCCGCGCGTAATCAGAACCTTTCCGTCGAGCACATGCCCGCAACCCTGGTAGAGGCGTATACGCGGTTCTCGCCCGACGGCCCGGAGCACCTGCGGGTCGTCATCGAGAAGCTGGGGCCGGATGTGGGCGTCGGCTCGACCACGTGCCGACGGATTAGTCCAATGGCATTGACGTCACGGGACCGCCCGGCGTACGTTGACTCGGCACGCAGAGGGCCCTCGTGAAGATCGCGGTACCCGAGCACTCGATGCGAAACGAAGGCGTCATTCGCCTCGAAGTGACGTTTCCCGAAGCCGGCCTGGATGTTCGCAAGACACCTGGCGGGTTGGTGATCGACCTCGAGGGCTGCCACTCGAACGCCGGACTGCCTGGCGAGCCGGCACTCCCGCGGACCACGATCCATGTGGCACTGCCCGAAGGCGCGTGGCCGGCGAAGATCGGCGTCGGTGAGCAGCGCAGCATCCGCCTGACCGACGAGCCTACGCTGGTCGTGCCGGTCCAGCCGCTTCGGCCCGGGACCAGGAAGGGTCGGCCCGAAGAGGATGACGACAGCCCCCGACAGCAGCCAGGGCGGAAGCGGCCGCAGCCGAAGGGGCCGCCGCCGGATCGATCCGATGACGAGGTCTTCGTCGAGCCGTTCCCGACCCCCGAGTTCGTGCCACCGTACCCCGAGGCCTATGAGCGTGCGACGCGCGACTGGGCGCCCGTGCGGCCATCTGGATTCACCCAGCTCGGCCGCTCGCCGATTGTTGCCCTCGAGCTGCGCCCGGTGAGGCTTACCGAGGATGGTCATCTCGAGCTGGTGACCGAGCTCGAGGTGACGGTCGCGTATGGTCCGCGGCCGCGGCCGGACGAAGAGGATCGGCGTGGTGCGATCAAGGCGCTCGCGGATCTCGGCTACACCGACATCGACGCCGATCGGGTGGTTCCGCTGCCGGAGCAGACGATCACCTCGCGCGCGCAGGCGGAGCGCCTTGTTTCGCTTGCGCAGGACCTGGTCGTCAACCCGGAGGTCATCGGCGAGTGGTGGGAGCGATACCCGGTCCTCGACCTCCCCGCCGATTACCTCGTGATCACCGACAACCAGACGTGGGATGCCGACTCGATCACACCCATCACAACCGTAAGTGGCGACGTGGTCGCCAGCTTCGAGCGGCTAGCGGCCTGGAAACGCAGCCGCGGCGTGACCGCCAAGGTGGTGACCGTGACCGACATCGTCGGCGGTCGGTACGGCGAATTTACCCGTGGATCCCGGGACCTCCCGGAGGTCATTCGTCGGTTCATGAAGTGGGCACATCAGCACTGGGGTGTCGCCTGGCTGCTCATCGGCGGCGACACAGGCGTGGTGCCTGCGCGATTGGCCGCGGGGGCGGTCGAGGGGCACATGAACACGACGGCGGACGATCCACCAGGAGACAACCTCTCGCACTGGACGGGCAGCTTCCTGAAGATGCACGTCGTGAGCCCGGGGACCTGGTGGCGTGGAAGCTGGCAGCCGATCCTCACCAATCCCCGAACCGGCGCGGTCATCCCGTTCGACAGCACCGGTGCCAGTGCCGGGAGCGGCATCGGCTGGTACTACACGACCGACGACACCTACACGACGCGGTCGACGATGGCGACGAACTTCGTCCGTGCCAATGGGCCGGCGTCGCAGCTCAACGAGCGCCTCCAGTGGCTGTACGAGTGGAACCGGATTCCGACTGACTTTTACTACTCCAGCCTGAACAGCTGGGTCTGGGCATTCCACGAGATCCAGGTGCTGTTCCTCACATTCAAGATCCCGTACGTCTACGTTCCGCCCCACGACTGGGACGCGCTCGACAACGGTCTGTACGCGCAGTACGTAAACGGAGCCGATGCCGACGGGGTGATCTGGCAGACCGACGTCAGTGTTGGTCGCGCACCACTCCAGTCAGCCGCCGAGGCAGATGCCTTCGTTGACAAGGTGATCTCGTACGAGCGCTTCAGGACACCCGGTGGGTTCTGGCTGGACGGAGACTGGCCCCGCCGCCTTGTCATGGTCGCCGATAACTGGGGAGGCTCGGTCAGAGTCAATCCGACGACTGCCGATCCTCCGGGAGACGACCGCTTCCTGGCCGGCTCGACCTCCACGCTCATCAAGCTGAAGGATCGACCGGCGGATTGGGACTTCCAGCTGATCGCCGATATCGCCGATGACGATCGGCGCGAGTTGCCGTTCAAGCCCACCGGAGGCACGGGTCGCGGGTGGCAGTACGCGACCAGCGCCACCGACCGCACGCCTCCGTCGATCACCATCAACTTCTGGTTCTTCAGCTTCACCATCCCGCTTACCAGCCAATGGATCGAGGTGCGCGGTCCGGCCGCGGAACGGAGCCCGCGGTGGTACGTCTTCGACCACGTCAACCCGGACGGATCGATGGTCGACCAGGAGCAGCTTCGGGAGCAGCTGCGCCTAGAGCATGCCGGCTGGGACCAGGTGACGAGGTACTACAAGGACGAGACGGACCTCACACCCGCGCAGGCCGCCGCCGTGCCGGTCGAACACCTCACCTCCGATGCCGTCCGCGACGCCCTGAATGCTGGGCCGCACGTGGTGTCCTTCTCCGGCCACGGCAGCGGCAGCGGGTGCTGCGGTGCCGACACGTGGATGGCGATGGGGCTGACGAATGGTTGGCACTCCTTCATCGGATATGCCGACTCGTGCCTGACCAGCCAGTTCGACGCGAACGACGCCTTCGGCGAGGAGCTATTGAAGAACCCGTCCGGCGGCGCGGTCGCATACGTCGGCAACTCGCGTTTCAGTTGGATCGGCGTCGGCGATGACGTCCAGCGGCGCTTCTTCCGCCGGCTGACGACGACGCGGCACCTGGGGCTGGCCAACGATTCGCGGCTCACGGCGCTCGACTTCGGCTACTGGCATGCGTACGCCCGGTGGATCATGCATGCGCTGAACCTCCTCGGCGATCCCGAGATGCCGATCTGGCGCCAGGGCCGCCGCCGGTTCCCGATCACCATCGATTGGCCCTACCGGCTCGACGTTCCGCTCAAGATTCTCGTGAGGGAGCCCAAGCCCGGCGAGCCAGTCGAGCAGGTCATCATCCATGTGCGCCAGGGCGACCGGGAGTGGACCGCTCGCCCGGAGCGAGACGGAACGGCGACCTTCCGGCTGGACGACGTCGGTCCCGAGGAGGTGACGGTCACCGTCTCCGGACCCGACATCATCCCGACGGTGGAGGTTCTCCGCGCCAAGGCTCCTGCCTGGATCACCGGGACCGTCGCCAGCCTGTCGCACCGACACGAGGGCCTGAACGAAACTCGCGTGACGCTCGAAACGCCGGATGGCAGGCGCGACATGGTTGTGCCTGGCGACGACGCCGACTACGCGGCGGTCGTCGGGGCGCTGGTCGAGGCGTACACCTCGGGCTCCGAGATCTCTGTCCTCGCCATGGCGGACGCTGGCGTCGGCCGCATCGAGCGCTTCCGCCTCGGACGGCAGACTTAGGCCACGCCACTCGAGACGCTCGATCTCTAGCAACTGCGACCTCTGAGCTGTCACAAGCGCCGCCCATGCTGAGCACCTGACCGAAGGGGATCGGCGTCCGTGCCCGATGGGGGGAGGCGCCGACCCGCGGTCCTCTCAGGACAGGGGGTGAGACCAAATGCCGACCACGAGTGCGCCACGCACCGATCCGAGCCCGAGCCGAGGGCCGGCCGCGGCGGTGCGCCGAGCGGTCGCATCGGTCTCGCCGATCGTCACGATGTGGCGCGACGGCCTGACGATCATCGCGCTGGAGTCTCGGGAGCAGAATCGGCCGCCCGACTACCTCACCTTCGAGCAGGCCCAGGCGGCCGACGGCATCCAGGTCGAGGAGGCGCCGGTGCAGACCGTCCCGACCGTGGATGCGGCGACAGGACCGATGCCGGTGCTGCTCCTGGGCGGAGACACGATCATCGGCGGTGCGCAGAACCGGATCATCAACATCTCGATCCTCCTGAAGG
>JBHENV010000245.1:0-4845 GCA_046261895.1 Candidatus Limnocylindria bacterium | reverse complement strand
GTCCGCTGGAAGCGTATGGCCGGCCACCGGCCCGAACGGCGACTTCATGACGTTGAGCATGATCGCGGCGTCCGTGACGGTGCGTGTCATCGGTCCGGCCGAGTCCTGGCTGTGCGCGATCGGGATGATCCCGCTCTGGCTAATCAGGCCGATAGTTGGCTTGATGCCGACGATCCCGTTATTGCCGGCAGGGCACACGATCGAACCGTCGGTCTCCGTGCCGACCGCGACCGCGCACATGTTCACGGCCGGTGCCACGCCGGAGCCCGAGCTCGACCCGCATGGATCGAAGCCGAGCAGGTATGGGTCGTGGGTGAAGCCGCCTCGCGCGCTCCAGCCGTTGAGGTAGTTGGTGTCGAACGGGAAGTCCGCAGGCGGAAAGCCGCGGAAGTTCGCCCACTCGCTGAGGTTCGTCTTGCCGAGGATGACGGCGCCGGCCGCGCGCAGGTTGGCAACGAGTGGTGCGTCGGCCGGAACGCGCGTGCCGACCAGGGCCAGCGATCCGGCCGTGGTCTGCATGGCGTCATCGGTGGCGATGTTGTCCTTGAGCAGCACCGGGATGCCGTGCAGTGGTCCCCGGATCCTGCCGTTCTTGCGCTCGGCGTCTCGGCGCGCCGCGATCCCGACTGCCTGCGGGTTCGTTTCGATGACGGCGCCGAGGGTCGGATTGAGGCGCTTGATGCGGGCGAGGTACGCCTTCGTGAGCTCGCGACTCGTGAACTGGCCCGATGCCATCCGTGACTGGAGCTCGGGGATGGAGCGCTCGAACCATGGCGCCGACTCGTCCGGGCCGCTGAATGGGGGAGCCGCTCGAACCAGTCCTGAGCCGATGCCGGCCAGGCCACCGGCCATCAATCCGGCCCCCGCGCCGGCAGCGCCCGCCAAGAAGGAGCGTCGGGTGATCGGTCCGTTCATTCGTCGGCCCAGGCCGGATTGTCGCGCCAGCTCCGTTGCGCGCTCTCGCCGCATGGTGGGCTACCTCCCCACGACGATGGGCCGGATTCGCCACTGGCAGGCGCGCGGTTCGCTCGGGCAGAGGGCGGGCGACCAGGAACCGACCGCGCGTCATCGCCTCCCATCGAAATTGTCCGGCCAGCCTACGCCCGCGACGATCCTGCGACAAGACGTTTTCCCGCCGGGTTCAGCCCTTCTTCTTCTTACCGCCGGCCGCGACGGGGGCTGGCTTGTCGAGGATCTCGTCGATTGCTCGTCGGGCCTGGAAGGCGGACCGGAAGGAGTGCTGTGAGAGGGGCGCATCGGCGTCGGCGCGGATGTACCAGCTGCGCTCGCCGGCGACGTATGAGATCTCGTAGCCGCGATGCTCCTCCGCGGGTCGGGGGGCGTCGTTGGCCAGCATGATGGTCGCCTCGCGGGCGGTCTTCGGGCTGCACGTTGCGCACCGTGATTCCAGGATGCCGTGGGGGCATCGGCGGCAGGAGGCGCAGCGCTGCGGCTCAAACCCGTGTATACATCGGTCGGTCATAACGCCTTTCTTGTGGCACGCCAATAGCGTACACCGATTCGTTGTGGTACATTTCGCACACGTGTTCGATTGGCGCGCCGGTCTGCGCCGCTTCTCACCCGAAGTCCGTTCCGATTTGCCTTCTGCCCTGACCGGGGCCCCGCACATCCGCGGGAGGGCCTCGTCAGGAGCTGTTCCACCTTGTCCTTCACTGCCCGTTTTGCTGAACTGGGGCTGACGCCCGACCTGCTCCGCGCCGTGGCGCGGCAGGGATACACCGACCCAACCCCCGTCCAGCGTGAGGCCATCCCGCTCGTGCTGGAAGGCCGCGACGTGATGGCCGGGGCCCAGACAGGCACCGGCAAGACGGCCGCCTTCGTGCTGCCGATCCTCCAGCACCTGGCCGCGCGACCGGCGCGCGACCGGCGCATCCGGGTCCTCATCCTGGCGCCGACGCGCGAGCTTGCCATCCAGGTCGAGGAGTCAGTCCGTACCTACTCCGGCGGGAGCATCCGCTCGACCGCCATCTACGGTGGCGTCGGCTTCGGCGGCCAGGTCGGCGCGCTGCGCCGCGGCGTCGAGGTCGTGGTCGCCACGCCGGGCCGCCTGCTCGACCATACCCGCCAGGGCACCATCGACCTGCGCGGAATTGAGATCCTCGTGCTCGACGAGGCCGATCGCATGCTCGACATGGGATTCATCCGCGACATCCGACAGGTCCTCGCGCTCCTTCCGGCTCGCCGCCAAAACCTGCTCTTCAGCGCGACCTTCTCCCGGGAGATCCGGTCGCTGGCGGACGGTCTGCTCGATCGGCCCGCATCGGTCCAGGTCACGCCCGAGAACACGGCCGTCGATCTCGTCGCGCAGGTCGTCTATCGGGTCGACCGCGAGCGAAAGCGGGAGCTGCTCACGCACCTCGTGCGGACGCGCCAGATCGACCAGGCCCTCGTCTTCACTCGCACCAAGCACGGCGCCAACCGACTTGCCGAGCAGCTCACCCGCGACGGCATCGCGGCCTCCGCCATCCACGGCAACAAGTCGCAGCCGCAGCGCCTGCGCGCGCTCAATGACTTCAAGGCGGGCCGCATCCTGCTGCTCGTTGCGACCGAGGTCGCCGCCCGCGGCCTCGACATCGAGAAGCTTCCGCACGTGGTCAACTTCGAGCTGCCCATGGTGCCCAAACGACTACGTCCACCGCATCGGCCGCACCGGCCGGGCGGGGATCACCGGCACCGCCGTGTCGCTCGTCTGCGTCGACGAGGCACCGCTGCTGCGCGACATCGAACGGCTCCTCGGCGGACCGATCGCGACCCAGGTGGTGACCGGATTCGAGCCGAACCAGGGCATCCGAGCGGAGCCGATTCGCCTGCGGTCCGGCCAGCATGGCGGGCAGCGTCGCGCCCCGGCCGCGCCGCGACAGGGGTCCGGCGATCGCGGGCGCGTTCGATTCGGTGCTGGCCGGCGCCGACGTCCGGGGCGAGTGGCGAACAGCTTCTCGCGCTAACCGATATCTCGGATCCGCGCGAGCGCGAGCGGTGCAGGGGCGAGCAACGTGCCAGCGGTGCACCGCTATTTCGGGCAAGCCGGGCGCGGGCGACGCGGGCGACGCGGGGGGACGGGTTGTCGGATCGGCGAGGAGGGCGTACGCTCCGCGCATCGTGAACGACGAACGCCGCCCCTGCACCGACACCTGCATCTGTCGCTAGGCGGGAGGAGCTCCGCTCCCGCTTCATCGGCGCATCGTCCTGGTCCGCCGGCCCTCTGAGGCCCTCCTCCCGCCCCGTTCGATCCACGGTCCGTCCTCGTCTCGGAGCAACCCATGACCGCACGTGCTCGTACCGCACACCCTTATCGCG
Source organism: Candidatus Limnocylindria bacterium (assembly GCA_046261895.1). Taxonomy (GTDB): domain Bacteria; phylum Chloroflexota; class Limnocylindria; order QHBO01; family QHBO01; genus JACDBZ01. Next base: position 1,527 of record JBHENV010000245.1, on the reverse strand, counting down.
ACATTGACGTCATCGACGCGCGCGCGCCGCGCTTCAACCAGGCAACCGTCGGCGCCGTCTCCCTCCTCTCCGTCCTGACCGGGTGGTGGCCGCTGCTTGCGCTCCTCGCCGCTCAGCTCGGCATCGGCCTGCGATTCGGGCGGCGCTACTGCCTGCCGTGCGTGGCCTACTTCGAGATCGTCCAGCCCCGCTTCGGAGAGGGACCGATCGAGGATTCGCGTCCGCCGAGGTTCGCGAACCAGGTCGGTTGCGTCGTCCTTTCGTCCGCGACAGTGGCGCACCTCGGCGGGCTCACCGCGCTCGGGATCGGGCTCGGATGGCTGGTCGCCGGCCTGGCGCTGCTGGCGGCTGCGACCGGACTGTGCGTCGGCTGCGAGATGTACCGCATCGGCGCACGGCTGCGCGGCATCCGGCATCGCGAGATCGATCGCGTCGAACTGGCGGAGCTCGGCGATCCGCAGGGCATCGGCGGTCGCGGCGAGCTGGTGGTGGCTTTCAGCCATCCGCTGTGCACGGAGTGCCGGAGCGTGATCGGGGAGCTGGCGGCCGGCTCGCAACGCTGGGTCAGCGTCGACGTGCGCGAGCGACCCGACCTGGCGCGCAAGTACGGCGTCGCGCTGGTGCCCACGCTGGTCCGCGTCGCGGCCGACGGGCGGGTCCTCCAGCAGACGGCAGGCTGAGTCAGGTCAGAGGGTGGTCGGCTTCTCCGGAGGTGCGACGGGCCCTCGCATGACCGCGTCGGCCTCCGCGTCGGTGTCGACATTCAGGGGTGCGCCCTCGGTTCTCGGTCCCTCGGCCGGGGGCTCAGACCAGTCCCCTTCGTCGACCTGCGCGGCCGACAGGGAGATGCCGATCTCCTTGAGCTCCGGCCGGACGTGCGCCAGTGTTACCGCCGGCAGGTACTGGTGCGAGGCATTGATCAGCCCGCTTTTCACCAGGATGTAGCGCTCGGTCGTCTCCTCGACGGTCCCGACTGTCTTGGCATCCGTTGTCTTGACCGACCAGCCGCTCTCGATACCGTGAATGTCGTTGTCGCTCATACCCTCGCGGGCAGCACGTTGCGTGCCGCATCATGGCCTCGTGACCTACGCGATCCGCATTCGCCTTGCCGATCCCGACCGTGACGCCGAAGCCGTCACGGCGATCTACCGACCATCCGTCGAGCGTTCCGCCGCCTCGTTCGAGGAGGTCGCGCCGGATACCGGCGAGATGGCGGACCGCATGCGCCGCACGCTCCGCCGACTGCCATGGCTGGTGGCCGTGGCCGCGGACGATGGCAGCGTTGCCGGCTACGCGTATGCGGGACCGCATCGCGAGCGTGCCGGATACCGTTGGTCGGTCGATGTGTCGGCGTATCTCAGTCCCCTCCGACGCGGACAAGGGATTGGTCGCCGGCTCTACGACGAGCTCGTCCCGATGCTTCGCCGCCAGGGCTTCGTCAACGTCTATGCGGGTATCGCGCTGCCGAATCCGGCGAGTGTCGCGCTCCACGAGGCGGTCGGGATGCGTCTCATCGGTGTCTACGAA
>JBHENV010000244.1:0-3799 GCA_046261895.1 Candidatus Limnocylindria bacterium | reverse complement strand
TTGAGGTAGAGCAGGTTCTCGCGCGTGACGTCAGCCATGAAGCCAACCATCTTCTGGCTGCTGAACCGGGATAGTTGCCGCGCACCCAGGATCCGAGCGATGGGAGCGATCCAGCGACCCTTCGACGCGCCGACCAGCACGACCGTCCCGCTCGGGGCCAGGACGCGCCTCATCGCCAGCAACGGGCGGCTGGCCGCGTTGTCGATGATCAGGTCGTACCGCTGCCCTCGTCGCGTGAAGTCATGGGTGGTGTAGTCGACGACATGGTCCGCGCCGAGGGATCGGACCAGGTCCACGTTGCGGGTGCTGCAGACGCCGGTGACTTCGGCTCCGAAAACCTTGGCAAGCTGGACCGCGAACGTCCCGACACCACCCGATGCGCCATTGATCAGGACCGTCTGCCCGGGCTGAACGCGGCCATTGTCACGAAGCGCCTGGAGCGCGGTGACGCCTCCGACCGGGATGGTCGCTGCCTGCTCCAGCGTCAGATTGGCCGGCTTGTGCACGAAGAGCTTCGCCGGCCCGCAGACGTACTGGGCGCACGCCCTGCTCTTTTCGCCGAACACCTCGTCGCCGCGCTTGAGCTCCGTCACGTCTCGCCCGACCGCCTCGACCACCCCGGCGACGTCCATCCCGGGGATGTTGCGCTTCGGCCTACGCCACCCGGACGTCGGGCGAACGATGTATGGGTGGCCGCGCAGGAGGTGCCAGTCGATGGGGTTCAATGCCGCGGCGTGAACGCGGACGAGCACGTCTCCGTCCCTGACGACCGGCTTGTCCACGTCCTGGAGGGACAGGACATCCGGCGAGCCGTACCTGCGATAGACGATCGCCTTCATCGTGCGACCGTGATGACGACCTTGCCGCGCGCGCGCATCGTTTCGAAGTAGCGAATGGCGTCGGCGATCTCGCTCAGCAGATAGGTTCTGTCGATCACCGGCCGAAGCTTGCCGCTCTCGGCGAGCTCTTTCAGGACGACGAGGTCGTCCCTCGTGAGCTGGGCGAGGAAGGGGGTGATGCGCTGTCGTCCCAGCTTCGACATCACCAGGGCTGCGAGCAGCCGATCCGTCGGCGCGATCCAGCCGCTGCCGCGTCCACCGACCACCACCAGAGTTCCGTGCGTGGCAAGCAGGCGGCGCGTCGCTGTGAGCGGGTGGCTGCCGGCGATGTCCAATACGAGGTCGTACCGCTCGCTGGACCGCGTGAAGTCGTTCCTCGTGTAGTCGATGGCTGCGTCGGCACCGATGGACCGCACCATCTCGAGGTTCCCGGTGCTGCATACGGCGGTCACGTGCGCGCCGAACGCCTTCGCAATCTGGACCGCGAACGTGCCGACGCCGCCGGAGGCCCCGGTGATCAGTACCCGCTGTCCGCTCTGGAGCCCACCCTTGTCCCGAAGGCCCTGCAGAGCCGTGGTCGCCGCCACGGGGAGCGTCGCGGCCTCCCCGAAGCTGAGGTTGGCCGGCTTGTGAATGAAGTTCCTGCCGCTCACCAGCTCGGCGAAGGCACCGTTGCGCGCCCCGAACACCTCGTCACCCCCGCGGAGATGGGTCACGGTGCTGCCGACTGCCTCGACCAGCCCCGCAACGTCCACGCCGAGCCTTCCAAGCTTCGGCCTGCGCAGTCCATCGCCGATCCGAACCGGAATCGGCTTGCCTCGCATGCTGTGCCAGTCGGTTGCATTCACCGATGCAGCGCGGACGCGAACCAGGACGGCGTCGTCTGCGACGTCCGGGACGGCGACCTCTTCGAGCTGCAGGACATCAGGAGAGCCGTACCGAGGAAAGGTGATGGCTTTCACGGCCTCAGGTCCGCGCTGGTCGGAGTGTTGGTTCGGCGGCAATCCAAGCGCCCAGGAGCACCAGATGCTCGCCGATCCGGCGGCGGATCGAGGATCGCCGTGGGGCGTCACGGACCGACGCGCGGAGCAGCTGTGCCTCACGCTCGATGACCAGTTGTTGCAGGACGTTGATGGTCGGCAGGCTCTGCATTTGGGTCCTTCCTCTCGTCGTTCTTTATGGTGCTGTCGTCGGCTTGAGCGGTTTACGGCGTCGTCGGATTGACTCCCTGACGTACACTGTAAGCTTCCCGAAATGAGAGGATAGACATACGCCGTAAGTGTGTCAAGCCCAATCTCGGGGCACGTGGAGACGATCAGGGAGGATGCATGGCCACGACAGCGGTTATGACGCGCCAGGCGCGCATACCCTTGAGCCGAGAGCGAGTGCTCGAGGCCGCCATCGCGCTCGCGGATGAGGCGGGAATCGACGCGCTCAGCATGCGCAAGCTTGGCCAGGCGCTCGGAGTGGAGGCAATGTCGCTCTACAACCACGTTGCCAACAAGGACGACATCCTGAACCGGATCGTCGACATGGTGGTCAGCCGCTTCGAGCTGCCCGAGCCGGGAGACGAGTGGAAGGCCGCGGTGCGGAGGACGGCAATGTCGGCGCACGAGGTGCTGGTGCGTCACCCATGGGCCGCGAGCCTGATGCTGTCACCGGCCAGGATAAGCTCGGCTCGACTGCGCTACATGGAGGGCATCCTCGCGAGCCTGCGCAAGGGAGGGTTTTCGGCCGAGATGACGCATCACGCGTACCACGCACTGGACAGCCACATCTCGGGATTCACCCTGTGGCAGGTCCATTTTCAGTTCGACGAAGAGCAGCTGGCCGACCTCGCAACGAACTTCCTCAGCCGCCTCAGCATCGACGAGTACCCCTACCTCCTCGAGCACGCCGGGGAGCACGACAGGGTGGAGAACGCCGACGACGAGGGCGAGTTCGCGTTCGGCCTGGACCTCATCCTCGATGGACTGGAGCGAATGCGCGACACCTAGCTCCGGCCGGCCCCCGCCGCGGCGGCATCGCGCAGCTCAGGACGCGACGGTCCTTACTTCTTTTTGCCCCCGGACTTCCCGCCCTTCTCCTTCTTTCCCTTGCTCTTCGACCCGGGTCCCTTGTCAGGCATGTCGCCTCCTCCAGTGTGGACGGTGTCGACTTTACGCCTTCGTCGCCTCCTGCCGCGCGGCTCCGAACCGCGGGATCCCGGCCTCGATCATCGCGTCTGATGCGGTGAGGCTGATCCGGAACCAGCCGGGGACTTCGACGACGCTTCCGGGCAGGACCAGCACGCGGTGGCGGGCCAGCGTATCGGCGAATGCGGCGTCGTCCGGGATCGGGGAGCGAGCCATCGCGTAGAAAGTCCCCTCCGGCAGCGAGGCCTCGTAGCCCATCTCGCGCAGCGCCGGGACCAGCAGGTCGCGACGCCGCTCCAGCGCACCGATGTCGATGGTGAGCCGCTCGAGGTCGGCCAGTGCGTGCTGCAGGAGCGCATTCGGCCATGCGTAGCCGGCGGCGATCTGCTGGACGAAGATCTCCTCCCGCAGCTCGGCTCGCTCCGGCAGCGTTGGCGGCACGGTCAGGAAGCCGATGCGCTGCCCCGGTGCCAACAGGGTCTTTCCGTACGAGTAGGTCACTACGGTGTGCGGATAGAATTCAGCCGGGCTGTGTGCCACCCGGCCATCGAACACGATTCTGCTATAGGGCTCGTCGGACAGGATCCAGACCGGATGACCGATGCGGGCCGACGCATCGGTCAGGGCCTCGGCCAGCGACTGCAGCGTCTCCGAGGAGTAGACACGACCGGTCGGATTGTGCGGGCTGTTCACGAGCACCGCTCGCGTGCGCGGCCCGATGGCGGCGACGATGCGGTCCACGTCCAGGTCGAAGGCAGGCGGTTCGAGCTTCAGCCGAATCGGCTCGCCACCGGTGGCGAGGATGAGGATCTCGTAGAAGAACCA
>JBHENV010000243.1:0-11659 GCA_046261895.1 Candidatus Limnocylindria bacterium | reverse complement strand
CAGTAAACGTATGGCATGTTCATCGCGCCGCCGACGAAGGTCGTATACACCGGCCAGTGTTCGCCGTTCATGTCTGCACCGGTGGAGCTGATGCGCCAGGCGTTGTAGGCGATGCCCGACTCGTCCCACGAGAAGCCCGGTGGATTGTTGGCGCTGTTGATGAGGAATGCAGTGGTGATCGCGGCGCCAACCAGCGCCGAGGCCACAACAGTGAGCGGCAATCGCTGCGCCACATTACGCATCACGGACGCCTTCGACTCCTGGCTGGCTTTCGTCTGAGTCTACGGTGTCGCGGCACGAATGGACCCATCCGAGTGTGGTCTGGACAGATCAGCATCCAGGAGATCCAACGCCTCGTCACCGGCGGCCAAGAGCACAAGAGCCCTCCGTCCGATGGAGCGCTTCGCATGAGTTCGAGTGACCGCGCGACGCTCCGTCAGACGTTCGACACCGCCGCCGAACGCTACGACCAGGCCCGGCCCCTCCATGAATCCGAGGTCTTCGATGACCTGGTGGTCCTCGCGGACCTGGAGGCCGGCAGCCGAATCCTCGAAATCGGCTGCGGCACGGGACAGGCCACCCTGCCGCTGGTCGATCCGACGGGACTTCGGAACCGGCTCCCGCACTCCGGCCGAACCAGCCGGATGATGAATCGGAGACCAGGGCCGATATCAAGGCCTCCGGGCTCTTCGATGAAATCGCCGTTCGGACATTCATGTTCACGAGCGAGCACTCGACCGAGCAACATCACCAGATCCTCCTGACCTTCTCGAACGTTCTGGTGTTCGTGCCGAGCGGCAGGCCGGTCTGGTCGGATGCATCGACGAGGGTGGTGGATCGCGATCTTGCCGGGCGGTTCGTTGAGACTACCGGGACACGGCTGGTCGTCGCGCGCAAGAAGTAAGCGGCAGCCTCGCGGCTCGCTGCTGCGCCAATGGTGTTGATCCGTTCGCGCCTGACGGTGACGACGGTCGTTCCGGCCGTCCGTGCCAAGTCCTGTTGAGTGCGGAGTGAAGGGGAAACGGGTATACTCCGGGACGGTTCGACCGGCCAATCGACGAACCGTGAATATTGAATGAGTACGAGGACGTGGGTCGGTTCGCCATCCCACGTCTTTGTTTGTCCCTGTGTCTGTCCCCCGGGTCTGTCCCCCGGACCGCGAGCGAGGAGCGGCCATGAATCGAGACTTCATCGGAGCACTGCTCCAGCTGAACGCCGAGAAGGGTGTGCCGCCGGAGATCCTGATCCGAACGCTGGAACAGGCAATCGAGTCGGCCTATCGACGCAATGCGGATGCGCCCGAGAACGTGGTCGTCACGGTGAACCCGGAGACCGGCGAGATCAGTGTCGCGCGCGAGTACGAGGTCATGGCCACCACCGAGGAGGTCGAGGACCCGGAGGCGCAGATGTTCGTCGCCGATGCCCAGAAGATCGATCCCGCGACCGGGGTCGGCGCCAAGGTCCGCATTCCGGAAAACGTCACCCAGGCGCAGCTGGGTCGCATCGCGGCGCAGACGGCCGGGCAGGTGTACCGGCAGCGGCTCCGGGAGGCGCAGCGCGACGTCGTCTTCCAGCAGTACGCCGCCCGCGAGGGCGAGATCATGACCGGCACGGTGCAGCGCACCACCGATTCGGCCGTCGTCCTCGACATGGGCAAGGACGTCGAGGCGGTCCTCGCCGTGACCGAGCAGCTGCCGAGTGAGACGTACCGGATCGGGCAGCACCTCAAGGGCTACGTGATGGAGGTCCGCCGCACGACGCGTGGGCCGGTGATCGTGGCCAGCCGCACGCACCGGGGCTTCCTCCGCCGCCTGATGGAGATGGAGATCCCCGAGATCTACAACGGCACCGTCGTCATTCGCGGCATCGCGCGCGAGGCGGGCAGCCGCTCCAAGGTGGCGGTCGAGTCGCGCCAGCAGGGCGTCGACGCCAAGGGTGCGGCGGTCGGCCAGCGCGGGGCGCGGATCCAGTCGATCGTGGCCGAGCTCAACGGTGAGAAGGTCGACATCGTCCTGTGGGACGAGGATCCGGGCCGTTTCGTCGCCGAGGCCCTGTCTCCGGCCGAGGTGCTCAACGTGCGCATCGATGAGGAGCACAAGATCGCGAACGTCATCGTGCCGGAGCGGCAGCTCAGCCTGGCCATCGGCAAGGAGGGCCAGAACGCCCGCCTCGCCGCCAAGCTCACCGGGTGGCGAATCGACATCCGCTCAGACGCCGGCGTCGCGACCGCCGCCGCCGGTGGAGACCATTCCGATGCCGGAGCGGCCGTGGAGGAGGAGCCGGTCGATGCCGAAGCGACGACCTGATCACGTCCCGACACGAACCTGCGCCGTCTGCCGCAAACCACAGCCAAAACGCGACATGACTCGCATCGCGCGAGCCAGCGATGGATCCATCCACCGCGACGAGACCGGCCGGGCGCCGGGTCGCGGAACCTACATCTGCCAGGACCCGGCCTGCCGCGACACCGAGCGCAGCGCGGCCGCGGTGAAACGAGCGCTCGGCGCCGAGCCCGCGCCGGAGACGCTCGCATTCGAGGGAGCACCACATGCCACCACGTAGATACCGACCCCGTCGGGGGCCACGCCCGCAGCGCAAGCGCACTGGTGCCGCGGGCGCCGCCCTACTCGAGGCGCAAGCGCCCGTCCGCCCCACCGGCCCAGTCGAGCTGCCGAGCTCGATCACGGTGAAAGATTTTGCCGAAACGCTGGGCGTCAGTTGGGCCGAGATCATTAATGTCCTGATCAAGAACGGAATTTTTGCCACCGTTAACCAGGCGATCGATTTCGACACCGCGTCGCTCGTCGCTGCCGATCTCGGATTCGAGGCGGCCGAGGGCGGCGCCGCCGAGCGAGAGGCGGCCGCAGCGGCCAGCGAGCAGGATCTGGTCGCGCCGGGGGGACCCGGTGAGGGCGACGGCAAGCCGACCCTGTGGACCGAGGACGACCCGAGCAAGCTGGTCACGCGGGCACCGATCGTGACCGTCATGGGGCACGTCGACCATGGCAAGACGAGCCTGCTCGACGCGGTGCGCGAGACGAAGGTCGCCTCGGGCGAGAGCGGCGGCATCACGCAGCACATCGGTGCCAGCGAGGTCGTTCACAACGACAAGCGGATCGTCTTCCTCGATACGCCCGGCCACGAAGCCTTCACTGCCATGCGCGCCCGCGGCGCCCAGGTGACCGACATCGCGATCATCGTGGTGGCGGCCGACGACGGCGTGATGCCTCAGACCAAGGAGGCGATCGACCACGTCCGCGCCGCGCGCGTGCCAATGATCGTCGCCATCAACAAGGTCGACAAGCCGGATGCCAACCCGGACCGGGTCAAGCAGGAGCTCGCCGACAACAAGGTGCTCATCGAGGAGTACGGCGGCGACGTGATCGCCGTCGCGGTGAGCGCCAAGCAACGCACGGGCATCGACGACCTGATGGAGATGGTGCTGCTCGTCGCCGACCTCCAGGATCTCAAGGCCAACCCCGACCGCGAAGCAATCGGCACCATCGTCGAGTCAAAGGTCGAACGCGGCCGCGGCAACGTGGCGACCGTGCTCGTGCAGACCGGGACGCTGAAGATCGGCCAGATCGTGAGCGTCGGCCGCACATGGGGCCGCGTGCGCGCCCTGAACAACGCGGCCGGCAAGCGCGTCAGGCAGGCCGAGCCGGCCTCGGCGGTGGAGATCATCGGCCTCCAGGGCCTGCCGGAGGCGGGCGACATCCTGCGCGTCGTCGCCGACGAGAAGACGGCCCGTGACGCCGGCGAGGCAGCCGACCGTATGGCGGCGGGGGCGGATGGCCAGAAGGTGAGCAGCTTGGAGGACATCAGCGCGCAGATCAAGGACAACGAGGTGGCGGAGCTGCGCGTGGTCCTCAAGACCGACGTACAGGGCTCGATGGGGGCCATCCGGCACTCATTGGAACGCCTCAACACCGCCCAGGTCCGCGTCAACATCCTTCGCGAGGGGGCGGGGGACATCAACGAGAGCGACATCAACCTCGCGTCGGCGTCGGATGCCGTCGTCATCGGCTTCAATACGAAACTCGATGCGGGTGCCCAGCGCTCGGTCGACGCCACCGGGGTCGACGTCCGCATCTACGACGTGATCTACAAGCTGACCGATGACATCGGCCTTGCGCTCAAGGGCCTGCTGGCGCCGAAGCTGGTCGAGCAGGTCGAGGGCCACGCCGAGGTTCGGATGGTGATCAAGGCGGGCCGTGCCGGCAACGTCGCCGGCTCGTACGTGACCGATGGTCGCATCATCCGTGGCGGTCAGGCTCGCATCCTGCGGGCCGGCCAGCTGCTGGCCGATACGCGCATCACGTCCTTGAAGCGGTTCAAGGATGACGTCCGTGAGGTTGCGACCGGCTTCGAGTGCGGCATCGGCCTTGACGCCGATGACATCGTCGAGGGCGACGTCATCGAGTGCTACCAGATGGTGACCGAGCAGGCCTGAGCCGATGAGCCAGCGTACGGATCGGCTCGACAGCCAGATCCGGGCAGAGCTTGCGGAGCTGCTGCACCGCGAGATGAAGGACCCGCGCATCGGGTTCGCGACCATCACGCGCGTGGAGACGGCCCGCGACCTCGGCACGGCCAAGGTGTGGGTCAGCATCATGGGAACTGACGAGGAGCGCGAGGCCACCATGAAGGCGCTGACCGATGCGGCGCCCTGGCTCCGACGCCAGCTCGGCGGCCGCATGATGCTTCGGCACGTGCCGCAGCTCACCATCCGCCACGATGCCTCGATCGAGGCAGGCGACCGAGTCCTGCGCCTCCTTCGCGAGATCGAGAACGAGGGCCAGTCGTCGTGAGCCGCGAGGAGGTCGTAGGGGCGATCTGCGCCGCGGACCGGATCACCGCCATCTGCCACGAGAACCCGGACGCCGATACACTCGGATCCGCGCTCGCCTTGCGGATCGCCGTGGAGCGCCTCGGCAAGCAGGCCGAGGTCGTGGCCGCCGATCCGGTTCCACCGCCGCTCGTCGATCTGCCCGGCGCCGCCGAGGTGCGCATGACGCCACGGTTGGAGCCCGACGTTGCCGTTGTGCTCGACGGCCCACTGTCACGCACCGGGGCAGTCGTGACGGATGCCGCGGCCTGGCTCGCTCGCGCGCGAATCGTGAACATTGACCACCACGTCTCGAATGACGGCGACGGAGCCTCGATCGCGTGGATCGATGCCGATGCCGCCGCCACCTGCGAGATGATGGCGCTCCTCATCCCGGACCTCGGGGTCGAGATCGACGCACAGATCGCGTCGGTCCTCACCGCCGGCATCGTCCAGGACACGCACACCTTCTCGCATCCGAACGCCACCCCGCGCACGCTTCGAGTCGCCGCCGATCTGCTTGCCGCGGGCGCGCCGCTCTCCGCGATCCATCGATCGATCTACGCCGACAAGCCTTTCAGCACCCTGGCATTGTGGGGACGGATCATGGCCGGCATCGCGCAGCGGCGCGACGGCCGCATCGTCCATGCTGCGATGACCACCGCCATGCTCGCGGAGACCGGCACCCAGCCGGATGCTTCTGAGGGCTTCATCGACCTGCTCGCCTCCACCAAGACCGGCGACGTCACGGTCCTCTTCAAGGAGGTGGATGACGCGCACGTGCGGGTCAGCGTCCGAACCTCGGCACGCGCCGATGCCGTGGCGATCACGTCCGCCTTCGGCGGGGGAGGACATGCCCGCGCGGCCGGTTGCGCCATCGCCGCTCCGCTGGCAATCGCCATCGCCCGGCTGCTCGACGAATCGGAGCGTGAGCTCGACCGGGCCGATGCTCGGGGTCGTTAACCTCGACAAGCCGGTCGGTCCGACCAGCCACGACATGGTCGGCATGATGCGGCGGCTCACCGGCACGCGCCGCATCGGGCATGCCGGAACGCTCGACCCGCTCGCCTCGGGCGTGCTGCCCATCCTGGTCGGCTCCGCCACCCGTTTCAGCGCCGAGCTCAGCGGCGGTCGAAAGCGCTATGACGCGGTGGTCCGGCTCGGCGCCCGCAGCGCGACCGACGACGCGCAGGGGCCGATCGAGCCGGCCTTGGGTCCATTGCCGGACGAAGCGACCGCCGGTGCCGCGCTGGCCACCTTCGTCGGGACCTTCGATCAGGTGCCACCCGCCTTCAGCGCGCGCAAGGTCGGCGGGCGCGTCGCACATCGCGCCGCGCGGACGGGCGAACCGATCGAGCTTCCGCCCCGATCCGTCACCATCTGCGCCCTGGAGCTGCTGGAGTACCGGCTCGACGGCGACGGGGTTGACCTGCGAGTGGATCTGCGATGCGGCGCGGGTACCTACGTGCGCGCCCTGGCGCGGGACCTCGGAGAACGGCTCGGCTGCGGAGGGTACCTGCGCGCGCTGCGCCGCACCGAGGCCGCCGGCCTGAGCGTTGACGGCTCGTCCACGCCGCAGCAGCTCGAGCAGCTCGCCGGCGAGGGCCGGCTCGGCGACGTCATCCTGCCGGTCGGCGACCTCCTGCCTCTGCCGCGGCTCGTGCTGGATGCCGATGCGGCCCACGCATTTCGCAACGGGTCGGCCCGACCATTGACTCAGCCGCAACGCGCTGGCCGAACCGCGGTGTTCCATGGCGCGGAGCTGATCGGCATCGGATTGGTCAGCGCGAACCGGCTCCAGCCCGAGAAGGTCCTGCCGCGGGAGGTCGCCGGGTGACGGCGCGCGGGTTGAGCGAGCTGCCGAGCGTCGGACCGGCCGTGGTCACGCTGGGCGTCTTCGACGGCGTGCATCGCGGTCACCGACACGTCCTGGAAGCCACGGCGCAGGCCGCTCGCGAACGTGACGCGGCCAGTGTGGCGCTCGTCTTCAGCCCGCATCCCGACGAGGTGATCCGCCCGGGCACGACGGTGGAGCGGCTGCTGCCACCGGCTCTGACACTCGCGCGTCTGGCCTCACGCGTCGACCATGCCCTCGAGATCCGGTTCGACGGCGAGCTTCGCAATCTCGAGCCGGAGGCCTTCCTGGCCGCGCTCTCGCCGGCGATGGAGCTGCGCGGCATCGCGATGACGCCCGACAGCGCGATCGGGCGTGCGCGGGCCGGGACCCTCGAGCGCGTTGCCGAGATCGGCGCCGAGAACGGTTGGGACTGCATCACGGTGGAGCCGCTCAGCCTGAACGGGGAGGTGGTCTCATCCTCCCGCATCCGGAATGCGCTTCGAGAGGGGCGGATGGGGACGGCTGCAGGGCTGCTTGGTGCGGCGCCGTTCCTGCGAGGCAGCGTGGTGCATGGCGACGAGCGTGGACGCGGCCTCGGCTTCCCGACGGCGAACCTCGCCTTCGACTATCCGGCCGCGCTGCCGGCGCTCGGGATCTACCTCGGACGCGTCCACGTGCCGGATCGCGGCGTCGGGCCGGGGCATCCGGCGCTGGTCAGCGTGGGCGTGCGTCCCACGTTCCATGATGATGGTCGTGTGCTGGTGGAGGCATACCTGCTCGACTGGGACGGCGATCTCTACGACGCGACACTCGACCTCGAGCTCGATGTGCGGCTGCGCGAGGAGCGCCGCTTCGACGGCGTCGACGCTCTGGTCACCCAGATGCAGGCCGACGAGACAGAGGCACGACGACGCCTGGCAATCGCACGCTGAGCGCCGGCGGGGCCCATGCGCCGAGTGGCGGCGCGGTGCGCCTCGTGTGAGCCCGGCCTCGGCACGCCACGGTATCGAGCCGCAGAACTGCCTCGCGCGCACTGGACTCGATCCATCGAGCCAGGGAGCGGCCTCGCGGCTCGATGCCGCGGCCATGGGCTCAAATGGCGGCTCGGGGGCTCCTCTGGTAAACTCCGTGCGTTACGGAAATGAACATGGAGGAATACGTGCCGCTCGCCAAGGACGCGAAGAGCGCAATCGTCGACGAGTACGCCACGCACGAGGGCGACACCGGATCACCCGAGGTGCAGATTGCGCTTCTCACCGAGCGGATCAAGTCACTCACGGAGCACCTGCGCAGCTTTCCGAAGGACAACCACTCGCGCCGCGGGCTCCTGAAGCTCGTCGGGCAGCGTCGACGGCTGCTCGCGTATCTGGTCCGCAACGATGTCGACCGATACCGCACCGTCATCAGCAGTCTGGGGCTGCGCCGCTAGTCATCGACTGCGATCGACCAGGGCCATCTGGCTGGGCCATGGGCTCTGAGTCTCGCACATCTCACCATCAGTGGCCTCCACCCCCGCCTGACGCCGCGCTCACCGAGCGCGCCACGGGAATCGAGCGTCGGATGCCACGAAGAACATCACTGGAGGAATCAGTGGCAATCAAGCACGAAGCCGAGATCGGCGGCCAGGTCTTCAGCATGGAGGCCGGCAAGCTCGCCGAGCAGGCGGACGGCGCCGTCATCGTCCGATATGGCGACTCCGTCGTCCTGGCGACAGCGGTGGCCGCCAAGGAGCCACGGGAAGGGGCTGACTTCTTTCCCCTCACCATCGACTACGAGGAGCGAATGTACGCCGCCGGAAAGATCCCCGGCGGCTTCATCAAGCGCGAGTCGCGACCGTCCGAGGCGGCGATCCTGGCGATGCGCCTCACCGACCGGCCGATCCGCCCGCTCTTCCCGAAGGGCTACCTGAACGACGTTCAGGTCGTGCTGACAGTCCTCTCGACCGACCAGGAGAACGACCCGGACATCCTCGCACTCAACGGTGCATCGGCGGCGCTGAGCATCAGCCACATCCCGTTCTTGGGACCGATCGGTGCCGTCCGCGTTGGGCGGCTCGGCGGCGAGTTCGTGACGAACCCGACGAACAGCCAGCTCGCCGAGAGCGAGCTCGACCTCGTCGTGGCCGGCACGCGCGACGCCGTCATGATGGTCGAGGCCGGTGCCAGGATCCTTCCGGAATCGGTCATGGCCGATGCGATCGCCTACGGCCACGCTGAGCTCCAGAAGTCGATCGACCTCCAGGAGAAGCTCGTCGCCTCGGCGGGTGCGCCGAAGAAGCTCCCGTTCGTCGGCCCGAAGGCCGCATCGGTGATTCAGCTGGGGAAGATGCTCTCCGAGAGCCGCAACGAGTTCGTCGTCTTCGATCTCGAGACGACCGCCTTCAAGCCGGAGCACGGGTACATCGTCGACATCGCCGCCCTTCGCCTGAAGGACGGGCAGATCGTCGACCGCTTCGAGTCGCTCGTGAACCCCGGCCGCGCGATCGTCGGGCACCAGGTGCATGGCATCAAGACCGATGACGTCGCCAGCGCGCCGACCGCGGCCGAGGTCCTCGGCAACTTCGTCGACTGGGTCGGCGATGCGCCGCTGGTCGCCCACAACGCCGCGTTCGACGTGCCATTCGTCCTGCGTCACCTCCCGAACGACCGGCCATGGAAGCCGAGCGCCGTCTTCGACACCCTGGAGCTCGGTTATCAGCTCTATCCCGACGCGGGCGGCTACAAGCTCGCCGATCTCGTGCGCTTCGTGTTCGGCCGCGAGCACGTTGCCGCACACCGCGCCATGCCGGACGCGGAAGCCACCGCCGAGCTCTTCCTGCACTTCACCAACGGCCTCGCGGAACGCCTCGACGCCCTGCGCCAGGACATCGCCGACGAGGTCCGTCGCGCCCGCGACAGCTACAACCGTTCCGAGCAGGGTGACCGCCTGGAGGACATCCGCCGCCGCCACGGCATCGGCTCACCGCTCATGGACGCCATTACCAAGGCGACCGTACGCGAGCTGGTGCTCAGCGAAGGGGTTCGTATCGACGGCCGCGACACGAAGACGATCCGCCCCATCAGCGTGGAGGTTGGCGTGCTGCCGCGCACCCACGGCTCCGGCCTCTTCACCCGCGGGCAGACGCAGGCCCTCTCGATCGCCACCCTCGGCCCATCGAGCGACGTACAGCGCATGGACACGATCTCCCCGGAGACCGAGAAGCGCTACATGCACCACTACAACATGCCGCCCTACTCGGTCGGCGAGGCTCGGTTCATGCGCGGCCCCGGCCGCCGAGAGATCGGCCACGGCGCGCTCGCCGAGCGGGCCCTGCTGCCGGTCCTGCCCGACGTCAGCGAGTTCCCGTATGTGATCCGCGTGGTCAGCGAGTGCGTCAGCTCCAATGGCTCGACCTCGATGGCGTCCACCTGCGGCTCGACCCTGGCGCTCATGGACGCCGGCGTGCCGATCAAGGCGCCAGTCGCCGGCGCGGCGATGGGCCTCATTACCGATAAGGAGACCGGCCGGTACGCCGTCCTCACCGACATCTCGGGCAAAGAGGACGCCTACGGCGACATGGACTTCAAGGTGACCGGGACCGCCGAGGGCGTCACGGCGCTCCAGATGGACATCAAGGTCGCCGGAATCACCACCGAGATCATGCGTGACGCGCTCGAGCAGGCGCGCGAGGCGAGGCTCCACATCCTGGGCAAGATGACCGAGGTCATCGGCACCAGCCGCGAAGAGCTGAGCCAGTACGCGCCGCGCATCACGACCCTAAAGATTCCGGTCGACAAGATCCGCGACGTCATCGGCGCCGGCGGCAAGGTGATCCGCCAGATCACCGCGGAGACCGGCACTCAGATCAACGTCGAGGACGACGGCACGATCCAGATCGCCGCAACCAGCGGCGAGGCCGCGAAGAAGGCGATCGCCTGGATCGAGGGCCTAACCAAGGATGTCGAGGTCGGCAAGGAGTACCTCGGCAAGGTGACCCGCATCATGAACTTCGGTGCCTTCGTCGAGATCCTGCCCGGCAAGGAGGGGCTGGTCCACATCAGCCAGCTCGCCGACTATCGGGTGCCGCGCGTCGAGGACGTGGTGAGCATCGGCGATGAATTGATGGTGGTCGTGACCGAGATCGACCGCATGGGCCGCGTCAACCTGAGCCGCCGGGCGGCGATGGAGCGGCACATGGCCAAGGCCGGCTCGAGCAGCTGATCCGCCTCGGCCACACGCGATGGGCACAGCGGGCGAGCCGAATCGAGGCACGCCGACGCTGGCGCGGATCGCGGAGGCGGTTCGTGGCTGCACTCGCTGCGCCCTCGCAACGGGTCGCACGCAGACCGTCCCCGGCGAGGGGAACGTCCTGAGCGACGTTCTCCTGGTCGGCGAGGGTCCCGGCGCCCGCGAGGATCGCACCGGTCGCCCGTTCGTCGGGCCGGCCGGTCAGCTTCTCTCCGAGCTGCTCGGCGCCATCGGCTGGCGCCGGGCCGACGTGTTCATCACGAACATCGTCAAGTGCCGGCCGCCGGCAAATCGCGATCCCGTCCCTGCGGAGATCGCGGCATGCTCGCCGTATCTGGTGGCGCAGGAGCGCGCACTGGATCCGGCCGTCGTGGTGACGCTCGGGCGCCACTCCCTCCAGCGCTACCTGCCGGGGGCGCGCATTGGCGCGGTGCACGGCCGGCTGCGTCGCTCCGACACCGGCCAGCACGTCTTCCCGATGTACCATCCTGCTGCGGCACTGCACCAGGCCTCCTTGCGCGAGACGCTGTTCCGCGACATCCGTGGCCTGCCCGTGGCGCTGTTGGATGCCCGTCGCGCGCTCGACGACGAGCGGGCGGCATCGGTCCAGGCTGAGGCAGTGGCGGCTCCGGCATCCGGTCCGGATCCGATCACCGATGACGCCGAACAGATGACTCTCTTCTAGGAGCACGCATGTCCGATTCCCTGCGCATCATCCCGCTCGGTGGGGTGGGCGAGGTCGGCAAGAACATCACCGCCATCGAGAT
>JBHENV010000242.1:0-3400 GCA_046261895.1 Candidatus Limnocylindria bacterium | reverse complement strand
TACAGTGACGTCACCCGCAACGCGTCCTACTACGTGGCCCTGGTGCGTCAGCCGCGGTGACCCACCAGCCCGGATTCACATGACGCGTGCACTACGTCCAGTAGAGCCGCTCTGGACCGTCTCAATGCACGCCGCGTGTGAACCAGCACGCTTCGAAGCGCGATAAGCGCGCCTCTTGGTAACTCGATGTGAATCCGGACCGTTCGCCGCGCTACGCTGCGCCCATGACCGATCCCGCCGCCCCGCGCGCCGATGGGCGCCTGACCGTCGCCCTCGTCTCGGAGGTGTTCTGGGAGCCCGACGGCGCTGTGCGCCTGGAGGAACGCCTCGCCGAGGCGGCTGATCGCGGTGCCGACCTCGCGGTGCTTCCCGAGCTGCCGCTTAATCCGTGGCGCCCTTCCACCAAGCAGGCGCATATCGAGGATGCGGAGGGGATGGACGGCGATCGCACCCGGACCCAGGCCGAGGCGGCGGCCGAGGCTGGCATCGGCCTCGTGGGCGGGATCATCCACCGCGACGCCAGCGGGCGGCGAACGAGCCGCTGCCTGGTCTACGACCGCACCGGAGCGCTGCGGGCGACCTACGAGAAGCTCCATCTGCCCGAGGAGGAGGGCTTCTGGGAGACGAGCCACTATGAGCCGGGGACGGAGCCGCCGAGGCGCATCGACGTCTTCGGGGTACCCGTCGGCCTTCAGCTCTGCTCGGACAGTAACCGCCCCGAGGGGACGCATCTGCTGGGCGCGCAGGGGGTCGCGGCAACGATCAACCCGCGCGCCACCGAGGAGCGGACCTACCAGCGCTGGAAGACGGTCTGGCGGGCCAATGCGCTGACCAGCTGTTGCTACGTGCTGAGCGTGAACCGGCCGCATCCCGAGGACGGCGTGTTGATCGGCGGACCGAGCGTCGCCTTCGATCCGACCGGAGAGCTGCTGGTCGAAACGACGGATCGGATTGCGCTCGTGACGCTGCAGGCGACGGTTGCGGCCGATGCGCGCCGCGCGTACCCGGGCTACCTGCCGGTCCGAGCCCGCCTCTACGCCGATGCGTGGGCGGAGATCGCCGGCCGGAGCGGATAGGCCGAGGCTCAGCCTTCGGCGAGCCGGAATTGGCCTCTAGCGATCAGGGTCTCGCCCACGTAGATGCGCATCTCGTACAGCCCCGCCCCCCAATCGGCGACGAATCCCCCGGCGTCGCCGGCAACGAACCCGGCCGTCGTCCCCTCCGGATTGACGCCGAGCTGGTTGCCGGCCGCAGCGACGAGCTCGTCGCCCTCGCTGCCATCCTCGTTGACGCGCACGATCTGCTCGCCAATGGTCGCCGCCCCGAAGGGTTCCGCGGTAGTGATGGAGTGGGCGAAGACCGTGCCGGGCGTGAAGGTGTCAATGGGTTCGACGACCTGTCGGTCACCGTCCAGCTCGCTCCCAAAGACCACCGCGCCCGGCAGCTCTGGGGTGGCGACGGGCGTCGTGGTGGGCGCGACCGATGCGGCGACCGATGCGGCGACCGACGGTTCCGCGGTCGGCGTGGCCGTGGCCGTTGCACTGGGGCTCGGATCCGCTCCTGCGATCGGCTCGGTCGGGTTGAGACTCGAGATGAAGAGGCCGATCAACAGGGCGCCCACGATCGTGCCGATGACCGCCACCATCGAGAGGAGCGAATCCCGGTCGCTGGGGAACCGCCCGGTGGGAACGATCCGCGCCTCGCCGTGACGCAACGCGACCCCGCACGATCGGCACACCTGCGCCCACTCCGGGTTGGCACGGCCGCAGTTGAAGCAATCGACGGTCTCGTCGGTCATAGGGTGGGGCGGGTCCTCCTCGGGCGTCGGCCGGTGGCGGGCGAAGCCTAGCACGCACATGTGGCCGCCGGCGGTGAGAACGCCGACGGCCGGTGGCCGAACCCCGCAACGGGTCGACCGAGTGCGAGTCTAGCGACCGATGAGCACGAACGCCGACCGCCGAGCCGTGACGGATTCCTCTCTAGGACGGCGTCCGCTTGCTGATGTCGTACTGCTCGACGGTGTCCCGCAGGCGCTTTTCCTCCGCATGCATGATGCCGATGCACGAGCAGGCTCGTCGCATCAGGCCATCGCGATCGTCGATCCGGATCTCACCGCGCGAGCAGGTGATCAGGCCATCGTCCTTGAATTGATGGATCGCCAAGGAGACCGACGGGCGCTGCACTCCGATCATTTCCGCCAGGAACTCGTGGGTCACGCTGAACCGAGCCTCGTCCACCCGCTCATCGACCTGGAGGAGCCAGCGCGCCGCCCGCTGGTCCAGGCGATGGACGCGGTTGCACAGGATCAGCTGCGCCATGCTCACCATGACGACCTGGGTGTAACGCTGCAGCAGATTGACCAGTTGCCCCGAGCGCTCGAGCTCGGAGCGGAGCGCTTCGGCGGGCATCCTGAAGGCGGTCATGGGGATCTGCACCATGGTTCGTACCGGCATCTGACCCGTGCCAAGGAAGACCGCCAGCCCGGTCATGCCCTCGCGCCCGATCATTGCCGTGTCGACGGACTCACCGTCTTCGCCGATGGCAAGAATGGATGCGAGGCCCCTCACCGGAAAGTAGACGTGCTCGATTTCGGCGTCGGGGGCATCGAGCTCAACGCCTCGTGGGAAGGCGACGGGCGTGAGGTGTGCCGAGACGCGGGCGAACTCGCCGTCGGGGAGTGCTGCGAGAAGCGCGTTGTCGCGCGAACGGATACCGGCAGCCGCTCCATCGGCTTGAGGTGCCACGGGGCAGAGTGTAGGCCGAACTGTCATGATGCGGACAGACGACACTACGCTTGACTGCCAGCATGGCCCGACAGGCAATCAAGGATCGGAGGGGCGGATGGAATGCTGATCAGTCGTTCGCCGCTGGCCGCAGGCCGGACCGCCCACATGCCCGAGTCTCGCCTCACGGTGGTCGTAGACGACCATGACCTCGGGGACTTGCTGCGCGAGGTCTTCAGTGCCACCCATCGCGTGAGCACGCTTCCTCCCGTGAACTCCGTCAACGCAATGGCCGACGAGGAGCCCAGCCTCCTGATCATCGGTCCGCTTGCGGTCCGGCCAGGGTCGACACTGAGTGAGACGGAAGTCATCGCTCTCGCCCGCGCCGACAGCCGGCTGCGAGATGTGCCGATCGTCGTTCTGACCACCGACATGGAGGGCATCCTTGCCGACAGCCACGAGCTTTCTGAGTATCGGGACGTCCACGTCGTGGGCATGCCGTTCGAGGTGGACGTCCTTCAGGGAGTCGTCAAGACTGCGCAGGGCGCGCAGCGTTCGAACGGCCAGGGCGCGGCGGCAGGGGACGCGGTTCAGCGCCCGTGGGCCATCCTCGCTGACCTCGACGTCTCCATGGCCCGATTGCC
This sequence comes from Candidatus Limnocylindria bacterium, assembly GCA_046261895.1. GTDB lineage: Bacteria > Chloroflexota > Limnocylindria > QHBO01 > QHBO01 > JACDBZ01. The sequence continues at coordinate 33 of JBHENV010000242.1, read as the reverse complement.
GCGCGTGTGTCGGCATGGGTATGACGTCGCTGG
>JBHENV010000241.1:0-17299 GCA_046261895.1 Candidatus Limnocylindria bacterium | reverse complement strand
CCACCCGTCGGCCTGGCGCTCGACGCGGACGAGGTTGAGGCCTGGATCGAGGCAGGACTGCGAGACGCGGCCGCCGACGGCGTGCGCGGCGGTGCCGTGACGCCGTATCTGCTCGGCTTCGTGGCACGCGTGTCGGGCGGGCGGACGCTGAGAGCCAACATCGGTCTCATCGTCAACAACGCTCGCACGGGGGGCTTGGTCGCATCGGCCTTGACCTGACCGGGCCGGGCGCTATGCTCGGGCCGCCGGCCGGCAAGCGAAGCGGAGGGACGCGCCAAGCCCATGCGAATCTACGAAGGCAGCCCGCGCCAGGACTGGGAGGAGGTCCTGCGCAGCATCGGCGCCTTCGCCGATAGCGAGCACCTCAAGGACGTTCTCTTCCTGGAACTCGAGGGCGGATTCCTGCTGCAGGGGGTCGGCATGCCGGCCGGGTCCGCCGACTCTGATCACTTCGGCGCGCAGGTCAAGCGCAGCTACGAGCTCACCGACGACCAGGTGGGGGAGATGATGGACAGGTCGATGGCGAAGCGCGGCTCAGCCGACGCGGACCTCCCGCATACTGACCTCCTCAACTATTACGAGCTGGCGCTGCGGATCATCGGCGCCTACATCGACACCCAGAAGCCCCACGATGTCTTCCTGTTCGAGCAGGAGGGCTCGTTCGTCCTGCGCCTCTTCAACGTGAGCAGCGCGCGCGGCAAGCACCAGCTCTCGGAGTTCACGAGGGACGAAATCTTGGCTATGATCCAGTCGGCACCTGAGCAGCGACAACAGCCCGCGCCGGAAACGACCGGCGCGCAGTAGTCCAGGGGAGTTTCGAATGAAGGCGATCAAGGTCCTTCTCATCGGCATCGTCGGCCTCATCGCCGCGATGATCATCATTCCGCTCACCATCCTCGCCGGCCTGTTCGTGTGGCTGAAGCTGACCGAGGAGACCGATGACGAGGTCATGGAGCTCGACGACGCGATCTGACGCGGCCGCACCCGCCCTGCGTCGTCAGCGCTAGTTCCCAGTCTTCGACCGTATCGGTGGCAGGCGGCTCCTGACGTCGTTGGCGACGGCCGACCAGCCGTCGCCGAGCGTGAATCGGGCGCGACATCGGCTGATCCACGCCGAGTAGGTCGCCTGGCGTCGGCACCATCGATGCATGGCAACGTCGGCGCCCATGATGCCGCCGGTCAGCCGGTGGCCAGCGCCCATGAAGCGGTCCAGCAGACCGCGGCGATTAACATTCCCGCCCAGAGCCGTTCGGGGCCGACGATTCCCTGGGCAATCGCCGCGATCCCGAGCGCGCCGAGCACCAGGCCGATCGCCTCGACCCTGCCTCCCAGGATGAAGGCCGCCCCGACGCCGAGGCCGACCGCCATCGCCATTCCCCACGCCACGGTGAACGCGGTCCTGCGCCCAAGGCGCTGCGCCAGGTTGCCGGAACCGACGCGTGCATCAGCATCGAAGTCCCTGACGGTATTGGCCAGGTGTGCGGCGACCGCGAAGGGGCCGACCAGCAGCGGCACCGCCGCGACGCGCTCGAGCGGGGCGCCGACCCCGGTGGCGATCCAGATCGGCAGCAGTCCGAAGCTCACCAGGTAGGGCACGAAGGACGCGGCGCGCCGCGAGAGCCACAGGTTGTAGGCGACGGCCGAGGCGGCAGCCACCAGCCCGACGACCATCGGCACCGCCCCGAGCGGCAGCGAGGTCACGACCTGGAGCGCGAGCCCACCACCGGCCAGGATCAATGCGACTCGCGGGTGGACGGCTCCGGATGGAATCGGCTTCGTGGGCTGGACCTTCGCATCCCGCTCCCGATCCGCCCAGTCGTTGAGCGCCCCGGTCAGGATCTGCGAGCCCAGCACGCTGAGCGTGACGAGGATGACCCGCGGTCCCACGGCAAGCTCGCCGGCCTGGATGCTCAGGATCGCCGCGAGGGCGGCGGCCAGGCTGACGACCGCCAGCGTCGGGGCGGGGTGAACCAGGCGGACGAGCGCGAGCACGCCGGCATCGTACGCGGCGCTCCCAGCTCGGGGCCTGTGCCACGGGCCACGTGCCAGGTGCCACGGCCGATTCATTCCCAGAGATGCGCGGGGCGAGTGGTGAGGCAGCAATTGGCCGCAAGGCGCGACGATCAGGTGGGCGATCGAGCGTGGAATCGGGGTCCGCGGCGGCCGGGTTCGCCCCCGTAGCACCCGAACCGCGCCTTGCAGTCACCGTGGGAACACCTGTCACGATCGGCAGTCCTGAGAGCCCGATACCAGTCAACGGCGGCACTCCCGACGAACATGGCGGGCTCCGTGCCAGCATCCGTCCCGCATGCCCTGCACAACTCCGGTATGATCGATTCCCGAGTAGACCAAAGGCGAATCTACTCGCGCGCGGCCCCAATCGAGCTCCTCCCGCCGCCGCTCGAGCCACCACGAGGTGCGAGGAAGACTGATGCCGAAGTATGTCTTCGTCACGGGCGGTGTCACGAGCTCCCTCGGGAAGGGCATCACCGCGGCCAGCATCGGGCGGATCCTCAAGGCCCGTGGCGTTCCAGTCAGCATCCTGAAGCTCGACCCATACATCAACATCGATCCCGGCACGATGTCGCCGTATCAGCACGGCGAGGTCTTCGTGACCGACGACGGGGCGGAGACGGACCTGGACCTCGGCCACTACGAGCGTTTCATCGACGAGAACCTTTCTCAGGCGTCGAACGTGACGACCGGGCGTATCTACCAGAGCGTGATCGCAAAGGAGCGCCGCGGTGACTACCTGGGTGGCACGGTGCAGGTGATCCCGCACATCACGAACGAGATCAAGGAGCGGATCGCGCGTGTCGCCCGCGAGGGCACCGGGTCGGTCGCCACCAGCGGGCTTGCGGCGCACGGCGTCGTGATCGTCGAGGTGGGCGGCACGGTCGGCGACATCGAGTCGCTGCCGTTCCTGGAGGCGATCCGCCAGATGCGCAAGGACGTCGGCCGTCGCAACGTGCTGTATGTCCACGTCACCTGGCTGCCGGAGATCGGCGCGACCGGCGAGCTCAAGACCAAGCCGACCCAGCACTCCGTCAGCACGCTGCGCGGCATCGGCATCCAGCCCGACATCATCATCCTGCGGTCGGACCACCCGATCGACGACGAGATCCTCGACAAGGTGAGCCTGTTCACCGATGTCGACGTCCACGCCGTCATCCCGTTGAAGACCGCCTCCAGCATCTACGAGGTCCCGATCCAGCTCGAGCGAGCCGGGCTCGGCAAGCTGATCGCCCGCGAGCTCGCGCTGCCGGGCGGGGAACCGGACCTTGCCGATTGGCAGGACCTGGTCGGCCGCATTCGAGCGCCCCGGCCGGAGATCGAGGTCGCCATCGTCGGCAAGTACACCGAGCTGCCCGACGCCTACATCAGCGTCACCGAGGCGCTCAAGCACGCCGCACTCCATCACAACGTCGAGGTCAGGATTCGATGGATCCGCTCCGAGCATCTCGAGCGCGTCGAGCCCGAGCAGGTCGCGGATGAGCTCGCCGGTGTCGCCGGACTGCTCGTTCCGGGCGGCTTCGGCTACCGGGGCGTCGAGGGGAAGATCCGTGCCATCAGCTGGGCGCGCACCAACGAGATCCCGTTCCTCGGCCTCTGCCTCGGCCTCCAGTGCGCCGTGATCGAGTTCGCGCGCGAGGCGCTGGGGACCGCTGACGCCAACTCGAGCGAGTTCAACGTCTTCACCGAGCACCCGGTCATCGACCTCATGCCCGACCAGGCCGATGTGACCGACAAGGGCGGCACCATGCGGCTCGGCCTGTATCCGGCGCGGCTGGAGGACGGCTCGAAGGTGCGCGCCGCATACGGCACCGAGATCGCCTACGAGCGGCACCGGCACCGGTTCGAGGTGAACAACGGCTATCGCGAGCCGCTTTCGAAGGCCGGAATGGCGTTCAGTGGTGTGTCGCCCGACGGCCGCCTGGTCGAGTACATCGAGCTGCGCGACCATCCGTGGTTCGTTGCCACCCAGGCGCACCCCGAGCTGAAGAGCCGTCCGAATCGTCCACATCCGCTCTTCCGCGACTTCGTCGGCGCCGCGGCGCGGCGCAGCCTTCCCGAGGCTCGTCCACGACGGGCGGCAACCCGAGCCGCCGCTGCCGCCGAGAGCCGGGGATGACCGGCCGATCTAACGTCCCGGCCCTGGGCGCGGGCACCGCCGAGCTGGACGCCGCCATCGCCGCGGCCGAGGGGAGCGCCATCGTCGTCTGGCGGGGCGAGCGCATCCCATTCGCTGACCTGCCGGCGCACATCGCGCGGACCGACGAGCGGAGCGAGCGGGAAGGCCTGTACGCCGGCTGGATCGAGGCGCTCGAGGCGCTGAACCCCTCGTACCGACGCCGATACGAGGCGGGGCGTGAACGAGCGGCCGCCCGCATGCCCGACGCCGAAGGTCTCGCGCTCGAGCTCGAGCAGCTGATCATCCTGTCCGAGACCGTCTACTACGCCGCGCTGCGCCGGTACCTGGCGCTGATCGGCATCGAGCAGGGGGATGCCACCCTGGCCGACCTGTGGCACGTGGAGCGCGGCTCTGCCTGGTCGCATTGGTTCGACGAGCGCGACCTGGATCGTGCGGCCGGCGAGGCCGGGCGCGGTATTACCGGGATCACGCATGGCAACGGCTGGCGCTCCGGGGCGTCCGCGCTGGGCGGCTCGGAGTCCGTCACGCATGGGCCGTCGGCGGCGGTTGGCGAGCTGTTCCGCTCCCTCGTCGGTGATCCGAGCTGGCTGGGACGCGCCCTGCGCATGGCGACCGACGAGATCGCCACGTTCTCCGACTTCGTTGCCTTCATCCGCCTCTGGCGGCTGCGTCGCTGCGTGGCGCAGCTCCAGTACGAGATGCGGCTCTACGCCAACGACGACGAGTCGGTGCAGCGCGCCTACTACAGCGGCATCGTGGGTCACACGACCGGCGTCAGCGTGCCGGAGGCCGCGTACCTGCACGCCGCCGGCACGCCGTTCTCATCGGTCGCCGATCTCGAGCGCGTGATGCTGGCCGCGGCAATGGCCGAGCGCCTGGAGAGCCACTATGGAGCAGAGTGGTGGGCGAAGAACGACGCGCGCGCGCTGACCGACGGCCTGGCCAATGCGTCGAGCACCGAGGACGCGCTTGCGCAACTCGGGTATGATGCCCTCGACTGGAGACCCGTCTTGCGTCAGATTCGGACGCGGCTCATCGGCGAGATGAGCGGATACGGGGGTCCCAACATCACCACCCGTGCCGGGACTCGCAAAGTCTGATGGACTGGGTCTGACGATTGGCCGCACGCGATCCCGAGCACCAGCCCACGACCCCCGGCCGTGATGGCGACCCCCGGGTCGACCTGTTCCAATTGCCGCTCCTGCCGACAACTCACCCTTGAGCCCTGAATCACGGATCGAGGCGGTGCGGCAGGGACGGCTCCCTGAGAAACTCATCGAGGTCAGGTCCTACATGAAGCAATGCTGGCAGGCGAGACGGTCATGAACGACGACGCGCGTCCACAACAGCAACGTCGCCGCTCGCGACGCCGCCAGGATACCGCCCCCCGTCGACCGCAACAGCAGCAGCAGCGCGGCGGCTATGCCCCGCGCCGCCGGAACGACTATGCGTCCGGTCAGTACTCCTCGATCTTCACCGGCCCCTTTCCGTCGGATGCCGATGATCCGGGAATCAACCTGGCCGACCTCCAGGCCAAGCCGATCGACGAGCTGCGCGAGCTCGCGGCGGAGCACCAGATCGAGGGCGCCGATGCGCTGGAGCAGTCGGACCTGATCCTCAAGCTGCTCGACGTGGTGCCGCTCGCCCCGGCGCAGTCGCAGGATCGCAACGGCCAGTCCGGCGCCGCCGAGGGGATCCTCGAGATCGTGGACGAGGGGTTCGGCTTCCTGCGCGTGAACGGCGTCATGCCGTCCAACGACGATATCTATGTCAGCACCTCCCAGGTCCGACGATTCGGCTTGCGCACCGGCGACCGCGTCACCGGGCAGACGCGACCTCCGAAGGACCAGGAGAAGTACTGGGGCATGCTGCGCGTCGACACGGTCAACGGCGTCGAGCCCGAGGTCGCCAAGCGCCGCCCGAACTTCGACGCGCTGGTGCCGGTCTTCCCCGACGAGATGTTCGATCTCGAGACCGACCAGAAGAACCTGACCCAGCGTCTCATCAACCTGATCAGCCCGGTCGGCAAGGGCCAGCGTGGGCTGATCCTGTCGCCGGCGAAGGCCGGCAAGACGACCGTGCTCAAGCACATCGCCGCCGGCATCACCGAGAACTCCCCCGAAGCCCTTCTCATGGTGGCGCTCATCGGTGAGCGTCCCGAGGAGGTCACCGACATGCAGCGCAACGTGGACGGGGAGATCTACTCCTCCACGTTCGACGAGCCGACCGAGAACCACACTCGCGTGGCGGAGATGTGCCTCGAGATCGCGAAGCGGCAGGTCGAGACCGGCCGGCACGTGGTGATCCTGCTCGACTCCATCACCCGTCTGGCGCGCGCCTACAACCTGGCGCTGCCGGCATCGGGCAAGACGCTGTCGGGCGGCGTGGATCCGGTTGCGCTCTATCCGCCGAAGCGGTTCTTCGGCGCGGCGCGCAACATCGAGCACGGCGGATCGCTGACGATCATCGCCACCTGCCTGGTCGACACCGGCAGCCGCATGGATGACGTGATCTACGAGGAGTTCAAGGGCACTGGCAACATGGAGCTGGCGCTCGACCGCAAGCTCAGCGAGAAGCGAATTTTCCCCGCCATCGACGTCCTCCGCTCCGGGACCAGGCGCGAGGAGCTGCTGCTCGACGAGAACGAGCTGCGGATGGTCTGGACCATGCGCCGGATGCTCAGCGCCGTCGGCCCCAACGAGGGGATCGAGCTGCTCATGCAGCGGCTTGGGAAGACGGCGAACAACGCCGAGTTCCTGGTCTCCCTGTCGAAGAGCGTCGAGGCCTCCGAGCGCTCGTAGCCCCGGCCCCGCCCGCGTGCCGAACCGGTGAACCTCCGAATCGCGTTCCCCCTGGGGCTCTCCGTGGTGCTGGGGGCGTGTGGTGGTGCGTCAGCCAGTCGCAGCGCGGGGCCGATCGCATCGACGAGCGCGGTCGCGACGGCGAATTCCTCCATGGATCCAGAGCCGGCGGTGATCGAGCCGGCGCCTGGCTCCGACAGCGCCGTGTACGCTCCAAACCCGGGAGCCATCGTGGTGGCGATCGATGCCGGTCACGGCGGCTGCCTCGATTGGGGCGTGCCTGATCCGTCCGAGCGCGGCGTGGCCCTGGCGGAGAAGACGCTGACGCTCGGCATCGGCCAGCGGCTGCGCTCGCTGCTTGAGGCCGAGGGGATCGGGGTCGTGATGATCCGCGACGACGACGGCGCACTGGCCGGTGACGACTACCCGCCGCTCGGTTGCGCCGGTCCACCGTGGCGTGACGTGAACGGCGACGGGCTGAGCGGATTCGGGCCCGATCTGCCCGAGGCGACCCGAACCCGGGACGAGCTCCAGGCCCGGCTCGACCTGGCGAACGTCGCCCAGGCCGATGCACTGATCAGCATTCACATCAACTCACCGACCGAGGGTGGCCAGCCGATCGAGATCGCCTTCACCGAGACCTTCTACACCGATGAGACGCCATGGGGGCCGACTGCCACCGCGCGCCTGGCGGAGGCGACGCAGGCGGGGGTCGTCCAGTTCCTCGGATCAGTCGGGGACTATCAGCGCGGCGACCGTGGCGCGGCCGCCCACAACTTCTACCTGGTGGCGCCTCCGCTCTTCGAGCTGACGCCGGAGCGCAGCGACCCGGTCGCGCAGCCGACGCGCGGCGGTCTGATGCCCGTGGTCCTCGTCGAGGTGGGATCGATCAGCCTGCGCAGCGAGCACGACCTGCTTGCATCGGCCGATGGTCAGGACGCCGTCGCGCGTGGCTTGCTCGAGGGATTGAGCGCATTCTTCGCGGATCGGCCGCTGGCGGCGCGCATCGCCCTCGCCGGCGCGGAACCGGGCCGGCGGCCAGAGGAGGCCGAAGGTGACGGTCCACCGTTCCGGGCGCCAGTTCTGCCTCGGCGGCCGATCGAGCTGCGGCTCACCAACACCGGCACCGAGGCATGGCCGTCCGGCGTCCGGCTCGTCGGCGGCTGGGAAGCATCCGATGGCCCGTACCTCGCGCGGGCGCCAGCAGAGCTGGAGCGGCTTCGGGCCGAGGTTCCGTCCCTGGCGCCGGGAGAGGCGACCCTCATCGGCGTGGAGCTGCCCTCGCCGCCTTCCGGTCGTGCCCTCGCCTGGATCTCGCTGGAGACCACGCGAGGGACAGTGGCCGATCAGGGTTCTCCGGCGCTCCAGCTGTCAACCGAAGCGCCCTGACCCGACCGCACCGCACTGGCTCGGCCCGTCCGATGGTCCGGGTACTCGGTGCCCCCACTCGTTTGACCCGCCCACCCAGCCGCTGGTACGATGCATGAAAGGCGTTGGTACCATGGCGCCTGCGGCGAACCCCGGCCCGTTGGCGAGGGAGGTACGACCTTCCGATCGCACCGATGTGGCGGTTCGTGTGACTCGACCATCCGTAGGCGGAGCTAGACGTTCTATTGCGTGACCCGCGACGGCTTTACCGCCGCCTCATCGAAAGCCGCCTGCCGACCCGGATGATCGCCCACCTCTCCGTCGTCAGCCTCGTGACGCTCGCCTCTGCGGCCGGCATCGCCCGGACACAGGAAAGCGGCTCCCCGACCCCTTCCGCCACTCGCGTCGTGACCGGCTTCCCGTCGATCGTCTCCGCCGTCCGAGGCGGCACCGTCGAATCGCCGGCATCCACCCCATCGATCTACAGCCTGACCGCCCATCCCGCCGACGCGTTGGCACCGCTGGATCGAGGCGCTCCCGCGCCCGTGCCGTCGGCCACGCCGCTTCCCACGCCGCTGCCCACGCCGATCGCGCCCGAGGCGGACGCCACACCGCTGCCGACTCCCGTCGCGCCCGACCCCGAGGAGACCCCCCTTGCCGCTCCGAGCGATGTCGGAGAGGTCGCCACCGCCACAGGACCCTCGACGCGCGCGGCTGAACCGGCACCGGCCGCCGGACGGCTGAGTTGGCCGGTTCCCGGCGGCTCCTACAGCCAGCACTTCCACGCCGGCCATCTCGCGGTCGACATCGCGGCGCCCTACGGCTCGCAGATCGTGGCGGCGCAGGGTGGAGTGGTGACATCGGCGGGCTGGCGCGACAACGGCGGCGGCAATGTGATCAGCGTCGACCATGGCAACGGGATGGTGACCGTCTACAACCACCTCGGCTCCATCTGGGTGAGCCCCGGACAGTACGTCGGCGTCGGCCAGGGAATCGGTGGCGTTGGCTGCACCGGCATGTGCACAGGTCCCCACGTTCACTTCGAGGTGATCGTGAACGGCATCATCGATAACCCGCAGCGATACTTCTAGGCTCCGTTTCGGGTCGTTGCCTCGGCCTGTCGAGGCAATCTCGCACGAATGCCATTCCCGTGCGATTTCCATGACACACCGAGGCCTCCACAGCGTGAACCATGCGTCGAAGCGCGCCTCGTGCGTCCCGGGCCTCGCTCCAGCGGGGGAATCGCGCGCAGGGGAATCGTCCTGCACTATCGCCTCGATAGATCGCGGTTCTACCACCCGTGTTCGCTGACCGCGCCCGCATCCTCGTGTCCGGGGGCGCGGGCGGAGACGGCGCCTCGTCGTTTCGGCGCGAGGCGCACGTCCCGCGTGGCGGGCCCGACGGCGGCGACGGTGGCCGCGGCGGCAGCGTGATCCTGATCGTCGAGGCGGGCATGACGACGCTCGGCGACTTCAGGCGCCAGCGCCACTTTCGTGCCGGTGACGGCGGAAAGGGGATGGGGCGCCGCGCGCACGGAAAGAACGCGATCGACGTGACGATCCGCGTGCCGCCGGGCACCATCGTCCGCACGCAGCCCGAGGGCGACTTCCTGGGCGAGCTGATGGAGGCCGATGCGCGCCTGGTCGTCGCGCGAGGAGGCCGCGGCGGCCGCGGCAATGTGCACTTCGCCAGCGCAACGCACCGGGCGCCGAAGCACGCCGAGAAGGGCACGCCGGGCGAGGAGCTGTGGATCGAGCTCGAGCTGAAGCTCATCGCCGAGATCGGCCTGGTGGGTGCGCCGAACGCCGGCAAGTCGACGCTGCTGGCGGCCATGACGGAGGCTCGTCCCGAGGTGGGGGCCTATCCGTTCACCACGATCACGCCGAACCTCGGCGTCGTGGCGCTCGACGAGGATCGGAACGCGGTGATCGCCGACGTCCCGGGCCTGATCGAGGGCGCGAACGAGGGTCGGGGACTGGGCCACCACTTCCTGCGCCACGTGGAGCGCACACGGGTCATCGTCGGCGTCGTGGACGGTGCCGCCCGCGACCCCGCCGAAGAGTGGCGCGCGGTCGCCGACGAGCTTCGGCTCCACGACCCAGCGCTGATGGAGCGGCCGATGCCGCTGGTCGTGACCAAGCTTGACCTGCCGGAGGCCCAGGACCGCTGGCCCGAGCTGCGTGCGTCGCTGGCCTCGGACGGGACGGAGCCGATCGGCGTCAGCGCCCACGACGGCACCGGCCTCGAGGAGCTGCGCGCGATGCTGGGCCAGGCGCTCGACGAGGCAAGCGTCGCGGAGGCGAAGCGTCCGGCCGACGAGGAGATGCGGGTGCACCGCTTCGACCCCCTGGCCGATGGTTGGGAGGTGATCTCCGAAGCGGACGGCCTCCGCGTCCGCGGGAAGCGCATCGAGCTCACCGCGGCGCGCACCGACTTCGAGAACGAGGAGTCGCGCGACCGCTTCTGGCGGCAGCTCGAGCGCCTCGGGATCGACGCCGAGCTCCGGCGCCAGGGCGCGGGCGCCGGCTCCACGGTGCTCATCGGCCCGATCGAGCTCGAGTGGGGTGACGACGATTGAGCACCGCCATGCTCATGACGCCACGGTCGTCCGCCGCGCCCCAGGCTCGCGTGGGCGAATCGACAGCGGACCACCCGCCACGCCGGATCGGCATGCTCGGCGGGACGTTCGATCCGCCGCACATCGGTCACCTCTGGCTGGGCGCTCTGGCCGCGGGTGCCCTGGATCTCGATCGCGTGCTCTTCATGCCTGCCGCCCAGCCGCCGCACAAGGGCGGGCGCCTCATCTCCCGCGCGGCGGACCGGCTGCTGATGACCCGTCTCGCGATCATCGGCAATCCGGCGTTCGAGCTGAGCGGGCTGGAGATGGAGCGGCCGGGTCCGTCATACACCATCGACAGTGTCATCGAGCTCAAGCGGCTGCATCCGGACACCGAGCTGTTCCTTGTCATGGCGGCCGATTCGCTCGACCAGATCGACACCTGGCGCGAGCCGGATCGGCTGCTCGATGAGATCAGGTGGGCGGTCGGTCCCAGGCCCGGCAGCGCGCTGCCGGATCGGTCCCGACTGGAGGAGCGTTTTGGCGAGCGAGCCTCGCGCATCCAGCTGCTGGAGGCGCCGGCGCTCGACGTCAGCAGCACCGAGATCCGTCGAAGGGTGGCGGCCGGGCACACCATCCGCTACCTTGTGCCCCGCGACGTGGAGGAGATGATCATCGAGCGAGAGCTGTACCGCCGTGGCTGACGAAGCCGCCCAGCAGAAGACGTTCGAGGACCGGGTGGAGATCCCGGCCGATGCCGCCGAGCTGGCGCACCGGATCGTGGAGATCGCCTCCGACAAGAAGGGCAACGACATCGTCATGCTGCGCACCGCGGAGCTGACGAGCATGGCCGACTTCTTCGTGATCTGCTCCGGCCGCAGCGACCGCCAGGTCAATGCGCTGTCGAGCGCCATCGTGGGTGAGCTGCGAGACGACGGCATCCGACCGCTGGGCATCGAGGGACGCCAATCCGCGCGCTGGGTGCTCCTGGACTACGGCTCCGTCATCGTCCACGTCTTCGCCCCCGAGGAGCGCGCGTACTACGGCCTCGAGCGACTGTGGGGCAAGGCCGTCCAGGTCGTCCGCATCGTCTGATGGCCGAGGGCAACTGGTAGCGATTCGAACACTGCGCCAGCTCGTCGCTCGCACCTCAGATCTTGACGTGGTGGCCTTCGATGCCGTTGATATCCCACCCGAGGTTCGAAGCTGACAAGTCCGGTATCGGTCCTGTGCGTATGGGCCATCGGTCCCATTGAGCAGACGCGCCTGCATTCGCATGCTCGGTACATGACCGACCTACGCCGTTCGCGACCGATCGAGACCTGCCGCTACTGCAGCGGCTCGCTGCTCACGAGCGTGTACGACACCGTCTTCCGTGATCCCGAGGCCGATGAGCGCCTCTTCTTCGCCATCCCCGGCGCGCTGTGCGTGCCCTGCCGACAGCTCTACATCGACCAGCAGCTGATCGGGATCCTGGGCCTCGACGGCTCGCGCTGCACCTTTGCGATCGAGTCGGATCGCGTGCTCACCGTCGGCCATGCCGGCCACGCCGGGCAGGCGCCCGCCGCCTGATCGCTCGCGGCAGCTGCCCAGAATCGTGGATTAGTGCGGCTCCAAGCCCTGTCACCGGCCAATCAGACCCGGATTCTGCGTCTACCAGTCTCCCGATGAATCTTTGAGGGGAAGTCTGCCTCGGGGCAGGCCGCGAGGCTACCGTTGCGCGAGCAGGTGATCACCTAACCAGGCGACGAGCGCGGGCTCCTCGTCCATGACGTTCGTCTTGATGGCGAGGTCGGCCTCGAACAACCCCGTCAGCATCGCGTCCAGCTCCTCGCCCCGATAGCGCCGCGCGGCGTCCACGATCCGCTCGGCCATCCGCGCATTGCCGCGAGCCACGCGTCGCGCGATCTCGTTCGGCGGCGCCTGCGCCGCCACCAGGTCGCGGGCAACGATCAGGTCCGACACCCGACCCGCCAGCGATGCCAGGATCCGGAGGCCGGGCTGCCCCTCGTCCAGGGCGCGCCGCAACGCCTCCGCCGCCGCCGCAGGCTCTCGCCGGTCGAGCGCATTCGTGATGGCAAAGACCGATGCCGGCCGCGTGTCGGCCGTGAGGGCTTCGACATCCTCGACGCTGATCGGTCGGTCCCCGGCGTAGATGGCAAGCTTGCGCAATTCGGAATTCGCAGTGCGGGTCATCTCGCCGCGCTCGACATCGGTCTCCCAGACCTGCCCGCCGATGCGCTCGGCCAGCACGTGCGCCGCCCGCATCTCGATCTTGATGCCGATGCGCGCGGCATGCGCGCCGATCCATGCTCGGAGCTCACCGCGGCGTGGGGCGGCGTGCTCCCCGATCCGCCCGCCGCGCTCTCTCACCACCTCCGCCAGGCGCTTGAGGAGGGGCGGTGGCCTGGTTATATCGCGCGACGGTCGCTCCTCGACGAGCGCCAGCGCCGAGCCATCGGCCAGGTCGCGCACCAGCGCCAGCAGCCGATCCGCCGCGGCGGTCGAGCGGCCGGCCGCCCTGAGCGGCTGACGGAGGACGGCGAGGTGCACGCCGAACATGCTCATGGTGCCGGCCTCGAGCCGTGCACGGTCGATCGCCGCCTCGTCGGGCGTGGCACCGGGCACGATCTCGATCCGCTCGGTGGCGTCGACCGCCGTGGCGAACTCGCGCAGGGCGATGTCCAGGCCGAAGCCGTCGTCACCGTGGACGAGGAGCAGGGCAGCGGTCACGCGCCGGCCTCCCAGGCACTGCGCAGTCGAGCCACCAGGTCAGCGACCGGGAGCCCCACGACCTCGGCCAGGTCCGCCTCCAGGGCGTGGGCCGGACGTCGAGCCGCCTCGATCGCATCGGCGTGCTCCGGATGCCGAAGCTTCATATCGTCCAGCCGCTCGTCGACGGACAGGAAGTCCTGTGCCACGTGGCGGTCGGCGATGGCAACCACGACCGAGGGCCAGCCTCGCGGAAAGCGCTCGTCGTCGAGCAGGCAGCTGACCGGGTGGGAGGCGACCGGCATGGCAAGCTCAGGGTGGCCCGCCGCCTCCAGGCGCCTGGCACCGACGATGCCGTGCTCGCCGCCATCGCGCCGGATCTCGGGCTTGTCGATGTCGTGGAGGTACGCCGCGGCCTCGACCAGCGCGCCGTCGATCGGGATCTGCGCCTCGGCCAGGAGCGCGGCGGCAGCCACCGCCACGCGGGCCACGCCCTCGGAATGGACGACGATGCCGTCAGGCAGGCCGGCGTCGTCCAGCATGCGACGGGCGGTGGATCGATCGGGGACAGCCACCGACCGATGCTACCCGCCGGTCCATTGGCATGCACCGCGCGCGGCGCGCTCCAGCCGGCATCCGTCCTGAACTGGTATGAGCGCCCGTCGGTTGCGATCTCGACATCGCCGTGCAGGTCCGTGCGCAGAACGGCGATCCCGGGGCGCTCGGCCAGCGTGGCGAGCGTTTCCAGTGTCGGATGGCCGTACTCGTTGCCCTCGCCGGACGAGATGACCGCCACGCTCGGCCGCACGGCATCGAGCATTCCGGGCGTGGTCGACGAGGTCGAGCCGTGGTGTCCAACCTTGAGCAGATCGACCGTCGGCAGGCCGCGACCGACGAGCGCCGCCTCCACGGGTGCTTCGGCATCGCCGGTCAGCAGCGCGCTGAAGCCGCCGTGTCGGACTGCGAGCACCACGGATCCGTTGTTGATGTCGCCCTCCGGCAGCGGTGCCGCTGCATCGGCCTCGGAGGGGTACAGCACCTCCACCGACGTCGTCGGGTCGAGCATCAAGCGCTGGCCCGAGCGCGCGAGCAGTACCGCCACGGAGTCCGCGGACGCATCGGTCATGAGCCGATCGAAGGCTGGATTCTCGAAGGGGATGCCGGCGTGCAGGATGGCGCCCACTCCGAAGCGATCGAGGACTTCGACAAGGCCGGCCACGTGATCCTGATGTGGATGGCTCAGGATGAGCAGATCGATCCGACGCGCGAAGAACGGAAGGTTGGCGCCCATCCGTCGCAGCGTCAGCTCCGGGTCCGGACCGCCGTCGACCAGCATGGTGGCGCCTGACGGAGCTTCGACCACGATCGCGTCGCCCTGGCCGATGTCGAGCACCGTCAGGTGGAGGCGCCCGTCGGGCCGGGATGCGACCGTAACGGCCAGCAGGATGGTCAGCAGGGTGAGCCCCACCGGCAGTGGACGCAGGACACGGTGCATCAGCCCGGCGGCCGCGCCCGCGGCGCGCTCGTCGGGTGATCGGTCCGTGGCGCCGGACGTCCCGAGTGCCCACGTCGCGAGGCCGAGCACCGGAAGCCAGGCCACCGCGATCGCCGCCGGGATGGAGACGTCCACGGCCGCGTAGGGGAGCGAGGCAATTGCCGTTCCGAGCGTGATGACCACCCGCAGCACGACCCATGCGGCTCCGCCCGCGAACCAGGTCAGGGCCTCGCCGAGCGCCGGAAGGTGCACGGCCGCGTCCAGCACCCCGGCCAGCGAGGCCATGGCACCCAAGAGCATGGCGATCGGTACGAACGGCGCGACGAGGACGTTTGCCACGGGCGCGACGAGCGACAGGCGCTCGAAGTTGACGAGGATCACGGGCAGCGTCGTCAGCTGCGCCGCGAGCGTCAGTGCCACCGGCTCCCGAATCCAGGCCGGCCAACCCGGCAGCCGGCGCTCCACGGCCGTGCCGAACCAGATCAGGCCGCCGGTGGCCAGCAGCGACAGCTGGAACCCGACGTCCCACAGCACCGCTGGCGCCACGAGGAGCATCACGAGCGCGGCGAGGCCAAGCGCTGATGCCGCGTGCGCACGGGAGCCACCGAGGCGGGCGACGAGCATTGCGGCGGCCATCAGTCCGGCGCGCACGACCGATGGGCTGGCGCCGGTGAGGACGACGTACGCGGCAACCGTCGTGGCGGTGACGACCGCGGTCGTCCAGCGGCCTCCGGGGCGTCGCTCCAGCGGACGGGCAACGGCCGCGACCAGGGCGGCAACGATCGCGATGTTCCACCCGGAGATGGCCACCACGTGGGTGAGGCCGGCGATGGCGAAGGCATCGTTGATCTCCGGGGCGATCGATGCTCGCACTCCAAGGAGGATTCCGGCACCCAGTGCCGCCTCCGGCTCGGGGACGATCGAGTTCAGGCCACCGAGCAGCGTTCCTCGAACGGCGACGAGCATGGCACCCGGTCCGCTCGTGGTTCCGACGAGCTCCGCGAAGCGAGGACGACCGATGGCGCCGACGCCCTGTCGGGCCAGGTACTCGCGATACGCGAAGCCATCGAAGTCCTCCGCCAGCTCGACCCTCGTCCGCGTGCGCAGGCGGTCCCCGCTGCGGGCATCGATGCCGCGCGGCATCCAGAGCAGCAACCGATCGGCAAGGGATTGCGAACGGCCGCCGACTGCCACCTCCAAGTTGCCGAGGACGACCTGCATCCGATCCTCGCGCGGCCTGGGATCGTCGACGACGGTGCCGACCACCTCGTGCTCGCTGCCATCCGCCAGAAGCGCCACCGACGGACCTGCCGTCGAGCGCGACGGATCGGTGGCCTGCTGGCGCCACACGCCGACCGCCGTGAAGGCGATCAGGACCCCGAGCAGCATCAGGCCGCCGCCAAGGCCGGACGAGGGACCGGTCAGCGTGCCGCAGGCGGTGGCCGCCAGAGCGATGACGAGGAGGGTCCCCAGTGGCGCCACCACGCCGAGGTCGGCGCCGAGGACACCCGCGACTACGCCGGCCAATGCCAGGGGCAGGACGAAGCGACCACCCACCGTCAACCGGCGGTCGCGAGGCCCTGGATGTCCTCCAGCTGTCCGCGGTGAATGACGCCGCGCTGGACAGCATCCTCAAGGGAAGCGAACGGCTGCTCCTGCCGCGCCGCCACGATCTTCTGCACCGTCACCGGACCGATGCCCGGGAGCGCCTCCAGCTGCTCGGGCGTGGCCGTGTTCAGGTTGACAGGCCCTCCGCCGTTGCCACTGCCGCCACTGGCGCTCGCGCCACCGGCACTGCCGCCCGCCACCGGCGCGCCGGACGGAGCCGGAGCCCCGCCAGCCAGTTGGGATTCGCCGATGCGCGGGACCCGAACCTGCTCCCCGTCCGCCATCGCTTGCGCGAGGTTGATTCCCGCGGCGGCCGCAGCCAGGTCGGCGTCCGACGCATAGCCACCGGCCGCGTCGATCGCTTCGGCGATCCGGGATCCGGCGGGCAGCTGGCGGACCCCGGGTTCGGCGACCGCACCCTGCACGTCCACCACGATCGTGGTGCTGGCGACGGGCGAGACGGACGCCGGGACGCTGGCGATCGGGGTGGACAGCGTCAGTCCGCCGGTGGCGGCTGCTGGCGCTGCTCCCTCGGCCGGCGCGAAGGCGAGCCACGCCGCGGCGAGCGCCAGCATGAGTGCGCCGCCGCTTGCGGCGACGGTGAT
>JBHENV010000240.1:0-4092 GCA_046261895.1 Candidatus Limnocylindria bacterium | reverse complement strand
CCGAAATCTCGATGGTCGCCTGGACCTCCCCGGTGGTCGGATCCATGCGCACGAGCGTCCCGGCCGGATCACTGGCCAGCCACAGAGATCCGTGGCCGAACGCGGCCGGCACCCCGGGCTCTGTCGGCGAAAGCGTCCGCTCGACGGCGGCCGCGGTGGGGAGCGACGCGACATCCGGCGGCTCGAGCTGGATGACGCTCGGCACCACGGTCGGCGTCGCATCGACCGGATCGCCGGTGGGCGGACCGATCGACGGGAGCAGGCTGACGAGACCATACACCGCCAGGAGCACGACGGCGACGCCACCCGCCAGACGAGCCACGGTTGGGAACAAGCTGAACCGACGCGGCGGACCGATCTCCTCGATCCGGGTGACCACGTCGTCCATGAGGTCGATCGGTGGCTCGAGGCGGTTCAACGCTCGGAGATGCTCCTCCACCGGCCGTGGGAGGCCATGCTGAACGTCGCGCTCCTCGGGTCGCCGACCGCGGGTCATGCCGATCCCTCCGGAAACGCGTGGCGCAGGTTCTTGAGCGCGGCGTTCAGGCGCGACTTCACCGTGCCCTCCCGCACGCCGAGCGTGAGCGCGACCTGCCGAAGCGGCAGATCGGCGAGGTAGTGGAGGACGACGACCGCGCGCTGGTCCGGACCGAGCTTCGCCAGCGCGTCCTCGACCTCCCATCGGCGAGCGAGCCCGCTCATCGGCTCATGCAGCATCCGATCCGCGTGGCCGGCGGTGAGGTCAAACCGGACGACGGGGTGCCGGCGACGGGTGCGCAGGACGTTGCGAGCGCGGTTCATCAGGATGCTGCGCAGCCACGATTCGAGGCGATCAGGTCGCTGCAGCCGGCGCAGCTCGCGCCAGGCGCTGACCAGCGTCTCCTGCGTGACGTCGCGCGCGTCATCGGTCCCGACCATGGCGGCCGCCAGCCGGTAGAGGCGGGGGAGATGCGGCTCCACGATCTGCTCGAAGGCCCGCACGTCTCCGCGCCTCGCCTCCTCAACGAGCTGGTCCACCCACTCCGTCCCTCCCCCTGCACGCCGCGCATGCTGGGCCGCGACCGCTGTTCCGGGAACCGCTTCACGCGGTTGCACCCACTGACCCATGGGCAATCCGTGTTCCTGACTGCAATACCCACCTGACACCGTGGGTCGGTGATTGGTTCACCTGGCGAAAAGTGAAGGGTTCGGCCGGAAGATGCCCCTCTACTCAGATAAGCGCGGGACTGCCATGGTGGCACCGCGCGGACGCACCGAGGCAGGATGGACTCGCAGCTAGTGATTCAGGCCCAGGGTGGAGACCGCAGCGCCTTCGGTGAGTTGGCGGCTTCCTTCGGCGACCGCCTGTATGCCGTGGCGTTCCGCATCCTTCGCGACGCCGACCTGGCGCAGGATGCGGCGCAGGAGGCGATCGTGAGCATCTGGCGCGACCTGCGAGCGTTGCGGGAGCCGGATCGGTTCGAGACCTGGGCCTACCGGATCCTGGTCCGGGCCTGCTACCGCGAAGCGCGCCGCGGTCGGACCCGCGGGCCGCACCTCTACGCGGTCCCGGATCCATCGGTCGAAGACCACGCCATGGCGCTTGCCAACCGCGATGAGCTCGAGCGCGTGTTCGCTCGGCTGACCCCCGACCAGCGCGCCGTGGTGGCGCTCCAGTACTACCTCGGCATGAGCCACCCCGAGATCGCCGACGTGCTCGACATCCCCGTCGGCACCGTCGGCTCCCGCCTGCACGCGGCCAAGCGCGCGCTGCGCGCCGGTTTGGACGCCGATGCGCGCACGGCGAAGGCCGGAGGGCGCACCGCATGACGCGACGGCCCGATCTCGACCGAACGCTCGAGTCGTGGATGCAGGAGGGGCCGGACGTCCTTCCGGACCATGCCCTCGACGAGGCCCTCGACCGCGTCGAGAGAACCAGACAGCGTCCCATGGCGCTCGTGCATCAGCGCATGCTCGGCACGGCCGCCGACTCTCCACTGGTCCCCTTGTGGGCAACGGTGGCGGGCGTGGCCGCCGCGGTCCTCGCACTGGCCGTCATGTTCGCCGGCGTCGGGCGGCCCAGCATCGGTGAAGAGGAGGAACCGACCCCAACTCCGCCTCCGTCCGCTCCGACGCGGGCGGCCCTGCGACCCGAGGCGATCATCCCCGTGCCGGGAGCGTGGATTGCGTTGGCCGAGGGCGACCGGGTCCTGGTGGCCGCCGACGAGCAACTGGTCTCGATCGATGTGGCCACGAACGAGACGACGGCCATCCCTGTTCCCATTCCGAAGGGGTCGTGGGCCGGTCTCGCAGCCGCCGACGGCGATGTCTGGGTCGGCAATTTTGACGATGGCGTGCTCTACCGCATCGACCCCGACAGCGGCGAGACCCTAGCCGAAGTGGAGGTCGGCCCCGAGGCGGTGAGCATCACCGCCGTCCCGGGCTCGATCTGGGCGCGCACCCGGGGTGGCGTCACCTGGGAGGCGCAGCGCATCGACACGGAGACCAACGAGCTCGTCGTCACCGCCGATGGCGGCAACTCGATCGCCTACGGCCACGGCTCGCTGTGGTTCGGGCAGCGCGGCGCAAATCGAATCCTGCGCGCGGACCCGGTCACGGGCGAGACGACTGCCGTGATCAGCGTGCCGCGCGACGACGCCTGCGAGGCCGCTCCGACCGCAGATGCGGTGTGGGCCTTCTGCTTCCAGGACCGGCCGAGCGGAACCGTGACTCGCATCGATCCGGCGACCAACGAGGTAGTGGCGACGATCCGGCTGGGCGGTGTGGCGGGCGGCGTCTTCGAGGTCAATGGTCAGACGTGGGTCTCGACGGCCTCCCCGGACGGCGGGGCTTTCGAGCGGATCGATCTGGAGACGAACACGGTCGAACGGGTGCTCTTAGTGGGCCCCGGCTTCGCTCCGGACAATGCGGCGATTGCCGGCGGCTCGGTGTGGACCTCGAACGACAACCAGGACGAGGTCTATCGGTTCCCCCTCGACGCCTTCCGTTCCCCCTGATCCCAACGGCTGCGAATAGTGAAGGGTTCGGGCTCTCTGCGCCTCTCTACTGCACCACGACCCGCGGGTGCACCGACGGGCGGGGGATACGCGGAGGTCGCAATGCGACGCATCAGGTTCTCAGCTTTGGCGGCAATCGTGGCGCTTGCCGCACTCGCCGGGCCGGCGGCTGCTGCCGCCCCGACACGAACGGTCCTGGAGATCCCGCCGTTCACCCTGGCTGACGCACTCGCCGAGTACGAGGAGTTCGGTGGATACCACTTCGACTGCGGCGATTTCGTCATCCTCAGCACCTTCCACGGACAGGTGACCGTCACCGATTGGGGCGACCGGATGCTGCGCCACGTGACCTTCACGGGTGGCTTCTACAACGCCTCCGATCCGACCAAGTCCGCGGAGCGGATCGGCAACACCGCCACCTGGCGTGACTTCGACTCGGCCGGCGAGTGGGTCGGGGTGCGCATCCACGGCATCGCGGGCATGGCCGTGCTCGACAGCGGCCGCCACATCCCGGTCGACGTCGGGTACCGGGCCGACAGTCTCGCTCTGGGAACCACGCCCTTCCAGGCCGGCCCGAGCGGCAACACCGACGAGCTCTGCGCCGCGCTGCGCTGACAGCGATGGGAGGGGCCGAGTCGACGGCTCGGCCCCTCCCTCACGGCCCGTCACCGTTCCTCGCCATCGCCCGCGGCACGCCGCTTGCTCGTCCGGCGAGCAGATGGCCCGGGCGAACGAAGCGCAGGGAGGGACGCTGGTGAGCGTTCGAGGAAGACACGGGCCGGGCTGGCTCGCGGTAATGAGCGGCCTGGTTCTGGTGCTGGCGGCGTGCACCGCCGAGGACAGTGGCAGTAGTGCGACCGGCGGTCCAGCCGGTACCGATGGCGGCGGGGCAGGAGCCACCGCGGACTACCCGTCGGAAGACCTCTCCATCATGGCCCCCGCGGATCCGGGCGGCGGCTGGGACAGCACCGCGCGGGCGATGCAGCCGGTGCTCGAGGAGGTCGGCGAGGTGGGGGCGGAGGTGTACAACGTCGGCGGCGCCGGCGGCACCATCGGCCTGGCGCAGTTTGCCGAGGAGACGACCGGTGACCCGCAC
>JBHENV010000239.1:0-3581 GCA_046261895.1 Candidatus Limnocylindria bacterium | reverse complement strand
ATCGGTCCCTGATCGGCCCCGGCGGCTACGATCTCAACGTGACCTCGAACGAGCGGCCGGTCATCGGCTTTCTCACCGACTTCGGGCTGGATGGCGCGGCCGCCACGTGCCGGGGCGTGATGATCGGCATCTGCGGCGACGCTCAGATCGTCGACATCTCGCACACCGTCCGCAAGTACGCGATCCGCGACGGCGCCTTCATCCTCCGGTCGGCACTGCCCTTCCTGCCGATCGGCGTGCACGTCGGCGTGGTGGATCCAGGCGTCGGCACGGACCGTCGGCCGATCGCCATCCGGACGGCGCGCGGCGATGTGCTGGTCGGTCCAGACAACGGCCTCCTGCTGCCGGCCGCCGATGCGCTGGGCGGACCGACCGCCGCGCGGGAGCTGACGAACCGGGCACTCTGGCTGCCAGTCACCACGTCGACCTTCCATGGGCGCGACATCTTCGCGCCCGTCGCCGCCCACCTGGCCAACGAAGATGCGAGATTCGAAACGCTCGGGACCGATCTGCCCATCGACGGCCTCGTGCGCGTCCCGGTGGCAGAGGCGCACGCCACGCCGGGGCGCCTGGCGACGGAGATCACCTACGTCGACAGCTTCGGCAACCTGCGACTGGCAGGTGGCCGAGCCGAGCTCGAGCAGGCGATCGCCGACATCGGCGTCGGGTCGGCGCTCAGCATCTCGATCGGCACGGAGCCTGCCGGGCGGGCCGTGTTCGCGCGCAGCTTCGGCCATGTGGCGGTCGGCGCGACGGTCCTGTACGTGGATTCGTCCGGCGACCTGGCGCTCGCCGACAACCAGGCCGATCTGGCCGCCCGTCTGGGCGCGGCGGCCGGCATGCCGGTGACCATCGAGCCCGGCTGAATCGAGCCCGACTGCGAGCCGCTACACTCCGCTGATTCGGTACGCACAGATGGAGCGCAGCAAGATGTCCAGGGCCTTCCGAGCAGCCGCGGTGACGGCAATCGTCGCGCTCCTCGCCGCATGCAGCGGCGGCGGGGCCAGTCCGTCGGCGTCGACCCAATCGACCATCCCGGCCAGCGCAAGCAGCCCGCCATCCGCATCGGCTGCGGCCGATGAATGCTCGGCAGAGAGCCTTGAGACCAAGACCGCCGGCCGGCTGACGATCGGGACCGATAACCCCGCCTTTCCCCCGTACTGGGATCCGCCCGCCGACGGCGAGGAACCCACCGATCCGTGGGAGCTCGGTGACCCGACCAACAAGCGAGGGTTCGAGGGTGCCGTGGCATGGGCGGTCGCCGAGGAGCTCGGATTCGGCGACGACACGGTGGACTTCGTTCCCGTGCCGTTCGACAGCTCGTTCGCGCCGGGCGAGAAGGACTTCGACTTCTACCTCGCACAGGTCTCCTTCAGCGAGGAGCGGGCCGAGGCGGTCGATCTCAGCGATGGCTATTTCTTCTCGAACCAGGCCCTGGTTGCAAACGCCGACACCCCGATCACCGAGGCGACCTCGATCGCCGACCTGGCCGAGTACCAGCTCGGCGCGCAGGTCGGGACCACCAGCCTCACCTACATCGAGGAGGAGATCCAGCCCACGACAGAGGCAATGGTCTACACCTCGAACGATGACGCGATCGACGCGCTCAATGCGGAGCAGGTGCAGGGCATCGTGGTCGACCTGCCGACGGCCTTCTTCATCACGGCCGTGCAGATGGAGAACGGCACCATCGTGGGGCAGTTCCCGCCGGCAGGTGACGAGCAGGAGTACTTCAGCCTGGTTCTCGACCAGGACAGCCCGCTCACCGATTGCGTGAACGAGGCGATCGCCAGCCTCACCGAGAGCGGCGAGCTCGAGGCGATCACCCAGGAGTGGATGTCGGAGAACGCCGGCGCGCCGGTCCTCGAATAGCCGGTCACGTCTGAGCAGCGTGGCGCTCGCGTGATCGACGAGACTCCGCGCCCGACGCGCGAACCGATCCTGCGGATCGGCGGATCGGGCCGGGCGGCGGTGGCGATCGCCCTCGGCAGCACGGTCGTCATCTTCGGGCTGATCGGCTGGGTCGTGGTCAACTCGCCGGGATGGGAGCAGGTCCAGCGCTCATTCCTGGACTGGGACAACTTTTTCGCATCGGCGCCCAGGATCATCGCCCGGTTCGAGGTCAACGTCCGCCTCTTCC
Source organism: Candidatus Limnocylindria bacterium (assembly GCA_046261895.1). GTDB lineage: Bacteria > Chloroflexota > Limnocylindria > QHBO01 > QHBO01 > JACDBZ01. Next base: position 1,441 of record JBHENV010000239.1, on the reverse strand, counting down.
TGATCGCCGAGGTCCTGATCCTGGCGCTGGGCCTGGTGCTGGCCGTCCTGCGCGGCCTGCCCGGTCCGGTTCTCTTCCCGATTCGGCTCTTCGCCACCGTGTGGGTCGACATCTTCCGCGCGCTGCCGGGCGTGCTCGTCATCTACGTGCTCGGCTTCGGCATCCCGGGGCTGCGAATTCCCGGCGTCCCGAACGATCCGTTCCTGTGGGGCGTCGTGGCGTTGACGCTGATCTACTCGGCGTACGTGTCGGAGGTCTATCGCGCCGGCATCGAGTCGGTGCACCCGAGCCAGGCGGCTGCCGCCAGGTCCCTCGGCCTGACCCAGGCCCAGGCGCTCCGCTTCGTCGTCCTGCCACAGGCCGTTCGACGCGTGATCCCACCGCTGCTGAATGACTTCATCGGCCTCCAGAAGGACACCGTGCTCGTCTCCTTCATCGGCGTCGTCGAGGTCTTCCGCCAGTCCCAGATCCGGCAGTCGGCGACGTTCAACTTCACGCCGTACCTGGTGACCGCCCTCGTGTTCCTGGTGCTCACCATCCCCCTGGCGCGAATCACCGACTGGCTGGTCGCACGCGAGCGCGGCAAGCGATACGCCACCGCGGGCGGGCTGTCCGCCGCCGGCTCTCGCCGAGGCCGGATGTGGGGCGCAGGCCGATGACCGCGTCGGCCACGTCCCCGCTGCTGGTGGAAGGGCTCCATAAGTCGTTCGGGCCGCTCGAGGTGCTCAGGGGGATCGATCTGGCGGTGGCCGAGCACGAGGTCGTGTGCGTGATCGGCGCATCCGGCTCCGGCAAATCGACGCTGTTGCGCTGCATCAACCTGATCGAGCCGATCGACTCGGGACGCATCGTGGTCGAGGGCGAGGAGATCACTGCCGAAGGGGTCGACGTGGATCGCATCCGGCGACGCATCGGGATCGTCTACCAGGCCTTCAACCTGTTCCCCCACATGTCGGTGCTCGACAACGTGACCCTGGCGCCGCGGCGCGTCCTGCGGCGGTCGCGGGCAGAGGCCGAAGGCCAGGCGACCGAGCTGCTCGAGCGATTCGGGCTGGCCGACAAGCGACAGGACTTCCCCGATCGCCTGTCGGGCGGTCAGCAGCAGCGGGTGGCGATCGTGCGGGCGCTGGCCATGCAGCCACATCTCCTCCTGCTCGACGAGATCACCAGCGCCCTGGACCCCGAGCTGATCGCCGAGGTGCTCCACGTCATCCGCGAGCTCGCCGCGGACGGAATGACGATGGTGATCGCCACCCACGAGATGGGATTCGCGCGCGACATCGCCAGCAGGATCGTGTTTCTCGACGAGGGGCGCATCCTCGAGGAGGGGCCGCCGGAGCGGATCTTCCGGGAGCCGCGGGAGGCTCGCACGCGCGAGTTCCTGCAGCGCATCATCGAGGCCGGCCGGCTCTAGAACGGCGTTATCCACCGTGTGGATAAC
>JBHENV010000238.1:0-10421 GCA_046261895.1 Candidatus Limnocylindria bacterium | reverse complement strand
GACGACATCGACGCGCTGCGACGTCGGGCCCTGGATCCAGACGAGGCGGTCACCCGCCTCGGTGCGCAGGAGGACCTGCTCGACGAGGAGGTTGCCCGGTTGCAGGCGATGATGGCGCCCGAGGAGCTCCACGGCCTGCACATGGAGTACGAGGCGAACCTCGAGCGCGCGCTGCGCGGGATCGTCACCGCGGAGCGTGGCTGCGCCATCACGCGGCTGCCCCATCGGCCGCCCGACGACGAGGAGCCCTTCATCTACTACAAGCGAGGCCACTCCAACGTGACCCACGCGCGGATGCGGATGGCCGAGATCGTCGACGTGATGCTGGTCTGGGAACCCGGCACGCCGGCCGACGCCTCTGTCACGTCTCGCCTGGAACGCACCCGCGAGAGCTGAATTCCGGCACATCTTGTGGTATGCTGCGTCGCGGTACAACCACTGGTGTAGTCCGTTCAGGAGGCGACGCGAACGAGATGAGATGCCCACGCTGCGAAGCGACCGGCACGCGCGTCATCGACTCGCGCGACCTCGAGAGCGGGAGCACCATCCGGCGGCGTCGTGAGTGCGAGGCGTGCTCGTACCGCTTCACCACCTACGAGCGGGCGGAGGGTGCGCGCCTCGTCGTCGTCAAGCGCGATGGCAGCCGCCAGGACTTCGATCGCGAGAAGCTGCGCACCGGCCTGCTCAAGGCGCTCCAGAAGCGCCCCGTCACGCTCGACAGGGTGGAGGTTGCCCTCGACGAGATCGAGAGCCAGCTCCGCGCTCGTGGCGACGCTGAGACGGCCTCGACCGAGATCGGCCGCCTGGCGACCGATGCGCTGCGTGAGCTCGATCAGCTGGCCTACATCCGCTTTGCATCGGTCTACCACGCGTACGACGACATCGAGACGCTCCAGCGCGAGGTGGATCGGCTCATCAGGCAACGCGCGGGGACGTAAGATCAGCGGCGAATGATCCTGTCCGACCGCGACATCCGGTCCGAGATCGACGCCGGACGGATCGTCGTCGACCCATACACACCCGATGCCGTGCAGCCCTCGAGCGTCGACCTGCATCTCGGCAACCGGTTCCGCGTGTTCCGCAACAACCGCACCGCGGTTATCGATCCGCGGGCTGATCAGCCGGAGCTGACGGAGCTGGTCGAGATCACCGGCGACGAGCCATTCATCCTTCATCCGGGTGAGTTCGTGCTCGGTGCCACCTTCGAGCGCGTCGCGCTTCCGGATGATCTCGTGGCTCGGCTCGAAGGGAAGTCGAGTCTCGGGCGCCTTGGCCTGCTCATCCACTCGACCGCCGGCTACGTGGATCCCGGCTGGGAAGGGACGCTCACCCTGGAGCTCAGCAACGTCGCCAATCTGCCGATCAAGCTGTACGACGGCATGAAGATCGGACAGATCAGCTTCCAGCGGCTCAGCTCACCGGTCGAGGTCGGCTATGGGGACGAGCGCATCGGCTCCAAGTACCGTGGACAGACCGATCCGACCGCCAGCCGCTATCACGCCGATTTCGAGCGCGGCCGCGTGACCCGATGAGCGAGCCGCTGCACGAGATCGGGGAGGCGCGTGCGTATGCCGGTGGTGTAACGGTGAAGGTGGTTCGGGCCGGCTGGTTTCGCCCCGACGCCGGAGGGTTCTTCGGGGTCGTGCCGCGACCGCTCTGGAGCCGGCTGGTGGAGACAGATGATCGCGGCCGCCTGCGCTGTCGCCTGAACCTGCTGCTGATCGAGGCCGGCGGCAAGCGGATCCTGGTGGAGACGGGCACCGGCGTCCGCATGACCGACAAGGATCGCGACATCAAGGGCGTCGAGGGAGGTGACCCGGCCGAGGCGCTCCGCGCGGTAGGCGAGGATCCGGCGTCGATCGACTTCGTGGTCGTCTCCCATCTGCACTACGACCACGCCGGCGGGATGATCGAGTTCGATGGCCGTCCGGCGTTTCCGAACGCCCGCTACGTCGTCCAGCGCGACGAGGCGGAGGCGGCCCACGGCGACGAGCTCCGGCTCCAGGGCATCATGGAGGTCGAGCAGCTCGACATGGTCCGCGCCGCCGGACAGCTGGCCGAGGTGAACGGCGAGGTGGAGCTCGTCCCCGGCGTGCGAGTGCTGCGCACCGGCGGGCACACGCGCGGATCGCAGGCGGTGCTCCTGGGCGTCGAGCGTCCGGGTGGTCGCGCCGGCGACCCGACTGACCGCGCCATCTTCTGGGGCGACCTGATCCCCACTCGCTGGCAGATCCCCGTGCGCTGGACCTCCGCGTATGACGACTATCCGATCGACGCCATCCAGGTCCGCCGGGAGCTCGTCACGAGGGCTGCCGCCGAGAAATGGTGGTGCTACTTCACCCACGATCCGGGGGCGCTGCCGGTACGGATTGGAGCCACCGAGAGGGGCGGCTTCCAGGCGGTTTCCTGATTCTCCTTCGAGCATGCTGGCGGGCGGGTCATGCGTTATTTGCTAGAATTGGGTAGCCACTTCTGACCCGAACGTTCGTTCGAAAGGACGCAATCCTGTGACTACCATTTGTACTTTGCTGCGCCGAGGCTCCCGCTTCACCGCGGCGATCGCGCTTGTTGCGCTCATGGCCGCGTGCAGCACCCCCGCCGATTCCGGCGCCGACAGCGGCGGTAACAGCGGTGGCGGCACGGTCGCCGTGACCAATGGCGCCGTCGAGCTGAGTGCCGCCGATCTTGTGTTCGACGCGAACGTCATCCAGGCTCCGGCCGGCGAGGCATTCACCATCTCGTTCACGAACAATGACACCGCACCGCACAACGTCGCCGTGTACGTGGAGCAGGGCGGCGAGGAGATCGTGAAGGGCGAGGTCATCAACGAGGGCCAGACCGTCGAGGTCGAGGTCCCGGCCCTGGATGCGGGCGAGTACTTCTTCGTCTGTGACGTTCACCCGGACATGACCGGATCCGTTGTCGTCGAGGCCTGACGTCGGCGGGACCACCAGATATCACCACGAGGCGTGCGCGTTGCACGCCTCGTTCGGTGTGCAGCCTCGGAACTCCACGTGAGCACCACATTCACACCCTGTCAACGCACGACACGGGGAAGCGCGCCGGCATACCCCGATTCACACACCAGCCGTCAAGACGGTGCCCCGGAGGCCGAATCCAGCCCTTCCGGCAAGGAACGACGCCCGCGCGCCGCCGTGGTGTGAACCTGGCGTAAGCCCCCGCCTGGCGCGTCAGCCGCCGGCGAGCAGCTCGTCGAGGATCGCGACCATGCGTGCCGGCTCGAGCGGACCGATCACCTCGCGCAGGACCGTTCCCTCGGCGCCGATGAAGTAGTGCCGGGGCAGGCCATCCGTTCCGGCCCAGCGGTAGTAGGCGTCGAGCGTCGGGTCGAGCAGGATCGGGTACTCAACGCCGTAGCGGTCGACGAAATCCGACACCGCCTCGCGTCCCTCGCCCCAGTCGATGCCGAGGATGAGCAGCCGGTCGGGATACGCCTCGGCAAGGCGCTGCATGGCCGGCATCTCGGTGCGGCACGGCTCGCAGCTGGTGGCCCAGAAGTTGACCCACACCAGGCGATCGTCGGCATCGGACAACGACCATGTCCGGCCGTCGAGCCCTTCCAGCGCCAGCGCAGGTGCGGGCTGGCCGACCAACGCGCCGCCGCGCCCGTCCGGCGTCCCGCGCAGCAGCGGGATCGCGGCGAGCACGCCGAGCACGATCGCCAGGACCACGATACCGATGAGCCAGAGCAGGCTCCCGCGCCGGCGGCGCAGGACCGCCGGAATCATCGCGCCAACACCGCCTCGAGGTCCGGGCGGGTGATCGTCAGTTCCACCACGTCCTCTCCATCGACGGCCAGCACCGGGATGCGGTGCGCGTAGCGCAGGAGCAGATCGTCATCGGTCTCGATGTCGACCGCGTCCCAGCCATCGGTCCCGAGCATCTTGTCGAGCAGGACGCCGGCGTCCTCGCAGAGGTGGCAGCCGTGCCGGACATAGAGAACCGGTCGTGCGGGCATGTGCCGGATGATACGGTAGGATCGGTGCGGCGCCGCCCCCGTAGCTCAGTGGATAGAGCGCCGCCGTCCTAAGGCGGGCGTCGGGGGTTCGAATCCCTCCGGGGGCGCCATGGCCATTGATGCGGCGTTCCTGTTCATCGCGAGCCGATGGCTCAATTGTTCGCGTCGTTCGAGATTTTGCGGCTGCATGGCGCTCTAGGCTGTCCAGGCGTTGGCGAGCCGCAACGTGTCCGCGCGGCTCCAGACGGCGTCGCGCCGGATGGACCACCGGTGTCGCCGACTAGAGCAACCACTGTAGGAATACAGGGATCAGCCACCACAGGAGTACAGGGACAACGGCGCCGACGAGTGTGCCAACGATCACGATCGCCACGAGAGGAGATGTCGACCTCGTTCGCCGTGCTGCGATAACTGGGCGGATCTCCGAGACAGTCTGCTCCGTTTCTACCCTGTCAAGGTCGCTGGGCCGGGGCACAATGAAGTCGGCGCGCACTTGCTCAAACCGCGCGCACATCGGGCAAGTACCGTCGCTGCCGGGTGCCAGCTCGTAGCCACAGTCACCGCAGAATCGAGCGACCGCCGTCTTGCGCTTCTTCGGTCGCACTGATGACTACCTCCGAGCATGTGGCAAGCAAAAGTGGTGCCGCGATCCGCCGCCATGCTGTCCCTTCAGCAGTATCCGGTTGTCATCATGCATAGCGCGCGAGTAGGGTGATGCGGTCCGGCGTCCCTCCCGGGGGCGCCATCGGTGACCGCATCCTTGCTCGCTTGACGTGCACCGTACGCTCGGAGCAATCCCGAGCAGATGAAGATGGAGAAACCGTGCCCCGTATGCAGCAACCCTCCCGCAGATTTCTGGCTCGGACCCCGCTCCTGCTCGTCCTGCTCCTGCTGGCGAGTCTCGTCCTTCCAATGGCGACGGCCGCGAACGGTCAAGGTGGGAAGAACCCCGGGTTCTACGAGAACCCCCTCGAGCCGGTGATCCCGGGCGACGGCATCGTCGAGAGCTGCGCCGACCCGACGGTCATCCGGGGCCAGGAGCCGGGTGACACGACCTGGTACATGTACTGCACGACGGATCCGCTCAACGACGAGGACGTGGACGCCAACGGTGACCCGATCTTCCACCGGATTCCCACGTTGACGTCCGAGGATCTGGTCAACTGGACGTACGTCGGTGACGCCTTCCCGCAGGGCACTGCCGGCCTCCCCGACTGGGCCGAGGAAGATGCCGCGTTGTGGGCGCCCGAGGTCGTCTACTCCACCGCGTTCGATCAGTACTACTTGTTCTTCGGCGTGACGGACACGATCGCCGCGGTCAGCGGTGAGGAGAACTGCGACAGCGACAACGCGATCGGTGTGGCCACGAGCGACAGCCCGACCGGCCCGTGGGAGTTCTCCGACGAGCCGGTGGTCGATCCCCGGCGCGGAGGCGGCGGCTGCAACTTCAAGTGGACCTACGACCCGGACGTCCTCGGCGACTCGATTGGGACGACGGGCATCCTCTACTACGGCAGCTACTACGGCGGAGTCTTCGGGACGGCGTTCACGCTGACCGAGGACGGCGCGGTCGTCGACGCGGCGCCGGACGTCATGGTTGCCATCGACAACAAGTACGAAGGCGCCAACGTCGTCTACAAGGACGGGTACTACTACATCTTCCTGTCGGCGACGAACTGCTGCAACGGCGCCTTGACTGGCTACAGCGTCTTCGTCGGCCGTTCGACCGACCCGCTCGGGCCGTTCGTGGACCAGTACGGCAACTTGCTCACCGACGCGCAGGCCGGAGGCACGCCGTTCCTCACGATGAATGGCAACCGCTGGGTCGGGACCGGCCACAACACGGTGTTCCAGGACGCCAACGGCGATTGGTGGACGATCTACCACGCGGTCGACCAGAACGATCCGTTCTACGCCTTCGCGACGGGCTTCACGAAGCGCCCGGCGCTGCTCGACGCGGTTGACTGGGTGAACGGCTGGCCGACGGTGAACGGCGGCTCCGGCCCGTCCGATCGCAAGATGCCGGCACCCGCCGGGCAGGAAGGCGAGGTTTCGCGCCACAAGGCCCGGCTCGTCGCGACACAGGAGCCGCACAAGCTGCTGCCCGCGTACTCGGAGGAGTTCTCCGGCACGACCCTGGGTGACTGGTCCTGGGAGGCCGGCAGCAACTCCGGGCCAACGCCTCCTCCGTACAGCGTGGCGGATGGCGTCCTGACCGTTGAAGTCCAGCACGCCGACACGTACGTCGATGTCGACAACGCCTACGTCCTCCTGCACGACGCTCCGAACGGTGACTATGTCGTCGAGACACGGGTCCGGATGACCGTGCCCGACGAGGGCTGCTGCTTCAACTACTCGCAGGTGGGGATCGGCGTCTGGGGCGACGAGGACAACCTCGTGAAGCTGACGGAGACCTCCATCTGGAACACCCGCCAGACGGAGTGGGCCAAGGAGATCAACCCGGTTCCCGAGGGCTGGTCGCGCTACGGCAACACCGTGGTCGGGCCGCCTTCCGAGCACGCTGACGGCGGCTGGACCTATCTGCGGATCGTCGTCGAGGAGCTGACCGGGGCGGAGAGCGCCGCAGCTCTCGGTGACACCCACGGCTACACGGCCTACACGAGCCAGGACGGGGTCAACTGGGTCCGCGGAGGCACCTGGACTCACTCGTTCGACGACGGGCAGCTCGCGCTGTTCGCGATGGGGACGACAGATCCGAATCAGACCTTCACCGCCGAGTTCGACTACGTGCGGGTCTACTCCCTGAAGGAGAGCGCAGCGCGCTAGCTCGTCGACGTGGTTGTGGCGGCCTGTCGACCTGCCGCCACAACCACGTCAGAGCACGAAGGTGAACAGGGTCGCCAGCCGGGCGAACGCGTTCAGGTAGATCATCACGCCGATGACGACGATGAAGAGCCCGGCCGCCACCTGCACGGCTCGATGGTGGCGCCGCAGCCACCCGAGCAGAGGTCGGATGCGGGGCAGGGTCAGTGCGGCCGCGAGGAACGGTACGGCGAGGCCGAGCGAGTAGGCGAGGAGCAGGACGAAGACGGCGGGAGCCGAACCGCTCGACACGCCCATGGTGAAGATCGCGCCAAGAACGGGGCCGATGCACGGCGTCCAGCCGACCGCAACGAAGGCACCCAGCGCCAGCGACCGGGCTGCCCGCGTAGTCGGGAGGGCAGATGGGTCGAGGTTGACCCGAATGCGATCGAAGACGGATCCGAAGATGCCCGTGGTCAGGATGCCTAAGGCGATCACGGCGACGCCGGCCACCTGGCGGATCTCGGGGATCCTGAAGAGCGGACCGCCCACCAGGCCGATCGACGTTCCGAGCACGACGAAGACCGCGGTAAAGCCGCCGACGAAGAGCAGGGCCTGTGGCAGGACGGCCCTGCGCGCGGCGACGAAGTTGCCGTCGCGGGCATCGGTCACCGAGGCATTGCCCAGGAACGCGAGGTAGACGGGCAGCAGTGCCAGGACGCACGGCGAGACGAACGAGATCACCCCGGCGATGAAGGCGACGCCGAGGCCGATGCTGACCTCGGTCATCGGAGGGCCGCCGGCCGGCTGCCCGGCTCGATCACGATCGGTGCGGCGATGATGGCGAGCGACAGGACGGTGTAGCCGATCATCAGCGCCACCATCGGCACGCCGCTCAGCGCTGCTCGGGCCGGGGCGTCCTGCAGCGCCAGCCGATGGGCCAGGATGACGCCAACGACGTGGCCGCCGACGATCGCCCCCACGCTGAGGTACCAGACGAGGACGACCGGGATGGCGTCCAGCTGTGGCGCCAGGCTCATCAATGGGTCGAGCAGCAGCGACGGCAGCCACACCGCGCCCTGGATGACGAGCGTGAGGTAGTGGGCGACCAGGTAGCCGGCAGCGATCGGCAGCAGGGTCACGGCATAGCGGCCCGCCAGTGCGCCCAGGGAGGTCTCCCTTCGGGTCAGCACCCGGGTGGCCGTGGCGACGACGGCGAAGGCGGCCATGAAGACGCCGAAGACCAGGCCGAGCTGCAGGGTGTCGACGAGGAGGAAGGTGGTCGGGCTGGTCGTCCCCAGGACCGATGCGACGGGTGGATACAGCGCGTCGAAGATCGGTGAGCCGATGGAGGTCTCGCGGAGGCCATCGTAGGTGACGCCCGCCAGCACCAGGACGATGAACGCGGCGTCCGACCAGGCGGGCCGGACGGCGCCGGTGAGACCGACGACCCACGACCGCCATTCGGGACGGCGCTCACCATCCTCGGCGGCGACGCTGCACTCGGGGCAGTCGAGGCACTGCGCCGGATCGCAAGCCTCGTCACAGCCCGCGCAGAGCGCCGGGCTGCGCGAGCGGCGCGTGAGCGGACTGATCCGCCCGAACCAGCCAAGCTCGACCTCGATCAGCTCGGCGTGACGCAGCCACGCGATCTGTCCGAAGGCGAGGATGCCGGCCAGCGTCAGGATCGTATAGCCGGTCATCAGCACCGCCACCGTGACGGCGGTCTCGCCGCCCGGAAGGATCAGCTCCACCCAGATGCCGAGCGCCAACAGCGCGACCGCCGGCCAGCGGGCCAGCGAGGGCGGGTAGCGCACCCCGAGGTCGAGCCGATCGGCTCCGGCCCGGCGCGCCACCCACTCGAGCGCAGCGAACGTCGTCCGGAACGGGCTCAGCGACGGCCACGGGTTGCCCAGCAGCACGGCGACGATCGGCAGGCCGACCCAGATCCCGATCCAGAGCAGGACCGCCGGCAGCGGCGAGATGTCGCCTACCAGGAAGCCGACGCCGATCGCCCCGTACCACCACGCCAACCCGAGCACGCGAAGCGCGGCCCGCGTGACGCCAGCCAGGGCTTCCGGCATCGGACGGGTGGCGTACTGACTGCCCCCGGTCGAGCGGGCAGTCAAGGAGGTGATCACGAACGAGGCGGCCACGGCAAGGGCGGCGCTGGCCAGATAGAGCCAGAGCGGCACCGGAAGCTGGAAGGTGCCGCCGATGGCATGGGCGGCGACCGGCGACGGCGCCCCGGCGACCAGGATCGAGGCGGCCGCCGCCGCAATCCCCGGCCTAGGGTTCATGGACGGTGAAGATGCCCACGCTCACGCCGGCGGTGTCGTCCTCGGTGTGCAGCTCGATCGGATACTGCCCGCTGCGCGACGCGGGGAAAGCGATCTCGGTCGCGGCGCCGGGTGTTACCGACGTGGCCGGGACGTGCTCGTCGTAGCCGTGGATGTGGAACACCGCGTCGGCATCGGTCGTCAGGACAAGGGTCACGTCGCGGTCACGGCAGACGGCGGGATCGTTCGGCGTGAGGGTGCCGCCCTCGACCGTCAGCTCGATCCGGCTGGGCAGGCCGGCACAATCCGGACTGCTGCCGAGGCAGGCCGAAAGGGCGCTGGCCAGCACCAGCGCCGACGTCGCGGCAAGACGCGCGCAACGCATCGTTCCTCCTCGCTCCGTCCTCGTGCGCTCTCCGGTCATGGCGAGCCCCATCGCTGGCGCAGGTAACTCACGAGGTCCAGCCGTTCCTGCTCGCTCAGGCTTGCGGCGAATGCCGGCATCGGCGTGCCTGCCAGCCCGATGGCGATACGGTACGACACCTCGGCGTCGGACATGCCTGCAAGGCTCTCTACCAGCGGCCGGGGAGCGGGGAGCGATCCGACCGGTCCGTCTCCATCTCCATCGGCGCCGTGGCAGCTGGCGCAGTTGGCGAGATAGACGCGTTCGCCGTTCTCGACCGATCCCGCGGCGACGGTCTCGTACGCCGCCAGGTCGTCTGCTGATGGCGCGTTCGCCGCATCGACGACCGACCTCGAGCCGGCAGCCACCACCAGGATGGCGGCCGATGTCACCAGCGCCTCCCGGAGCAGCGGGACGCGCCATCGGCGAAGCCAGGCGGCCGCCGCGGCCGCGACTGCCGCAGAGGCCGGAATCCAGCCTGCGATTCCGGTGGGCAGGATTCCCCACAGCAGCGCCATGGGCGCCGGCACGCCCACGCCGGTATCCGGCGGTGGAGCGACGAGCGGCTCGCTCGGCTCAGTCACCCGCATGCCGAACGATGTGGTCTCGTCCTGGGCACCGGTGCGGCGCACGATCACGTCCAGGCCCCATTCGCCGACGACCGGCGTGTACGCGCCGCTCGCGGCGTACAGGGCATCCTGCTCGGCGGCCTCGAGCTCGATGCGCTCGGTCGGGAGCCCGCTCTCGCCCGGCGGCCTGAGGGTGAGGAAGACCTTCTGCACGTCGCGGCGCGGCCGGCCGTTCCCCGCATCCCGGACGATCACGCGATAGCTCTGGCTGCCGGGTGCCGGCACGCTCACCGACGCGTGAATCGTCGACGGGCCGGCTTCGCCGAAGAAATGCGCCGCTTGCACCGATGGACCCACGAGGACCGGCTGCCTGGCCGCCGCCGGCTGCATGGTGACCATTGCGGCCGCTGCCATGACGGCGACGCCCG
>JBHENV010000237.1:0-5614 GCA_046261895.1 Candidatus Limnocylindria bacterium | reverse complement strand
TACGCGATCGCATCGGCGTCACAGTCGACCGCCATCTCGAGGACCCGCATGACATGGCCGCTGGTGGCACCCTTGCGCCACAGTTCGCCGCGCGACCGCGACCAGAAATGCGCCTCGCCGGTGCGCTCCGTGGCCTCAAGCGCCTCGCGATTCGCCCAGGCCAGCATGAGCAGGTCCCCGCGCCCAGCATCGGTCACGACCACCGGCAGCAGGTCAGCGCGCGACCAGTCCGGGCGCCGCTCGCTCAGCCAAGCCATGCGGCAACCTCCAGCGCCGACGGAGCGCGCGACGGCATTCGGACACTCAGCCCGCGCGCCTCGAGCGCCTCCTTGAGCGGGCCGATGCGCAGGATGTCGAAATGCAATGTGGAGGCAAGCAGCGCCGCCGATGCACCGACCTCCAGCACGTCGACGACGTCATCGACGCTCCCGGCGCCACCTGACGCGATGACCGGCACCCGCACGGATCGCGCGATGGCACCCGTCAGCTCGAGGTCGTACCCGGAGCGCGTGCCGTCGCGGTCGATGCTCGTGATGAGCAACTCGCCCGAGCCACGCTCGACCGCCTCGCGGGCCCAGGCTACGGCGTCGCGGCCGGTCTCCTCGGTGGCAGCCACCGCGCGGACGCCCCAGCGCCCGGGACCCGAGCGTGCCGCGTCGATGGCGACGACCACCGACTGTGATCCGAGCCGGTCGGCCAGGTGCTCGACCAGCGGCGGGTCGGCCAGAGCCGCGCTGTTGAGGGCCACCTTGTCGGCGCCGGCATCGAGGAACGCGACCGCATCGTCGAAGCCGCGGACGCCGCCGCCCACGGTAAGCGGCACGTCGAGGGTCGTTGCCGCGCGACTGATGAGATCGAGGAGGGTTGGTCGAGCGTCGCGCGTCGCGCCGATGTCGAGGATCGTGATCTCGTCGGCTCCCTCGGCGGCGTAGCCCGCCGCCAGCTCGACCGGGTCGCCGGCATCGACGAGGTCGAGGAAGCGGGTCCCTTTCACCACGCGGCCGTCGGTCACGTCGAGACAGGCGACGATCCGCTTGCGAAGCGTCATGCCAGCACCGCCAGGGCCTCCGCCGGATCGATGGCGCCGGTGAGCAGCGCCAGCCCCACCACCGCGCCATCGCAGCCGACGTCGGCAACCGCCTGCAGGTCGTCAATCGACCCGATGCCGCCGGCGGCCACCAGGACCGCGTCCGGCACCGCGGCTCGGAGGCGCGCGAGCAGCCCGAGGTTGGGACCATCAAGGGTGCCGTCGCGAGCGGTATCGGTGACGATCAGTCGCCGGGCGCCGTCGTCGAACAGCCGCCGGGCGAGGGCGGCAGCGTCCGTCTCGCCTGTCCGCAGCCATCCGTCGAGCGCGGGCTGCTCGTCGCGCAGATCCAGGCTGACGATGATGCGTCCCGGATGCGCGGCGACGCAGGTCCGGAGGAAGGCGGAGCCCTCGATGGCCGCGGTCCCCAGAAGCGCCTCGTCGGCATGCGACAGGAGCGCCGCCACGTCGGCGGCGCGTCGCAGACCGCCGCCGGCCTCCACCACTACGCCGGGCGCCTCGGCGTGCGCGGCCGCCACGACCTCGCGCAGCATGTCGAGCTGCGTCGGGCGTCCCGCGCGCGCGCCGGCAAGGTCGACGACGTGCAGCCTGCGACACCCTGCGGCCACGAAGCGGCGCGCCAGCTCCACCGGGTGCGCCTCCGCGGCGATCCGCCGCCCATAGTCACCCTGCACCAGCCGAACGGCACCGCCGTCGAGCAGGTCGATAGCGCAGATCAGCTCCATGTCGCGACCTGGGAGCGCGCATCGAGCGCTCCGGACGCGTACGCGGCCAGCAGGGCGCGCCCGATCGCACCGCTCTTCTCGGGGTGGAACTGCGTGCCGGTCAGCGATCCAGCCCGCAGCAGCGACGGAAAGCGGAAGCCGTCCGCCTCGGTCCAGCCGGCGACGCTCGAAGGATCGGCATCGAGCCAGTAGCCGTGGACGAAGTAGGCATCGAAGCGGGCCGTCGCCGTCCGGACCTCGTTCCAGCCGGTGTGCGGCACCTGCCGCGGTCCTCCATCGGCCTCGGACGGGAAGGCGCGGGCACGTCCGGGGACCAGGCCGAAGCCGGGGGCATCACCCTCGTCGGAGCCATCCAGGAGAAGCTGAGCGCCGAGGCAGAGCCCGATCAGCGGCCGTCCTTCGGCGCCCCAGGCGCGAACCGGCTCCCAGAGGCCGCGCGCCATGAGCGCCTCCACCGCCGACGGAGCCGCACCGACCCCGGGCAGCACCAGCCGCTCGGCCGACCCGAGCCCTTCGGCAGAGGCCACGAGCCGGGCCTCGGCTCCGATGGCCTCCAGCGCACGGAGCACCGACCGGGTGTTGCCCGATCCGAAGTCCACCACTCCGATCACGCCAGCGTCCCCTTGCTGCTCGGAACGGCCTCGTTCGCGTCCGCCAGTCGCGGATCCGGCTCCCAGGCCTGCCGAAGGGCTCGCGCCAGCGACTTCACGCCGCCCTCGACCAGGTGATGGCTACTGCGTGCCTTCAGCACCTCGAGGTGGACCGATGCGCGGGCCTCGCGCGCGAGCGTCTCGACGAAGTGCGGCCACAGCTCGAGCCAGACACTGCCGCCGGCCAGCGGATCCGGCCGCGGCTTGACATCGCTGTACGACCGGCCCCCCAGGTCGACCGCGCACAGCGCGAGCGCTTCGTCCATCGGCAGCCGCACGTCCCCGTAGCGACTGATGCCGCTGCGATCGCCGAGGGCCTCGTCGATCGCCCGACCGAGCACGAGCGCCGTGTCCTCCACTGTGTGGTGCTCGTCGATGTGCACGTCGCCGCTGGCGTGAACCTCGAGGTCGACCAATGCGTGACGGGCGAAGAGGGTCAGCAGGTGGTCGAGGAAGCCGATCGGCGTCTCCACGGTCGCCCGGCCACCGCCCGCCAGGTCGATCCGCACGCTGATAACCGTCTCGGCCGTCGTCCGCTCCGCGCTCCCGGATCGGCTCATTGGAGCACCTCTCGCAATGCCGTCAACAGACGGTCCTCCTCCGGGGGCAGCCGCGCGGTCGCCCGCAGCCATCCGGCCATCGGTCCGGCATCGTAGCGCCGGACCGCGACACCGCGGGCAAGCAGCGCCGCATCGGCAAGGGCCGCGTCGATCCGCGGACGGAAGGCGACCGAATTGGTGACCGATGGCAGCACACCGCAGCCGAGATCGACGAGATGCGTCGACAGCCGGTCGCGGGCGGCGACGACGGCCCGGCGCCGGTCTCGCGCTCCGTCCTCATCGGCCATGGCGGCAAGAGCGATCGCCTCCGATGGAGCGGCGACCGACAGCGGCAGGCGCACCGCGTCGAATCGGTCGGCCAGGCCATCGGGAACGACCAGGTAGCCGACGCGCGCCCCGGCCATGCCATGTGACTTGGAGAGCGACCGCAGCACGAGCAGGTTCGGCAGCTCGTCCTGGAGGGTGATGGTGGACGACGAGCCCGCCGGCGCCCCGGCGCTCTCCTCGGCGAACTCGAGATACACCTCGTCGACGCAGACGAGCGCCGACAGGCCGCCCGCCAGCGTCCGGATCTCGTCCAGCCCGTACGCGTCCCCGCTCGGATTGTTCGGCGTGCAGAGCCACACCAGCCGAGCGGCCTCCCGCTCGGCCTGTGCCCGGATCTCGCCCGCGGTCTGCCGCCGAGCGGGGTCGGTTCGGCGTAGCTCCACGACCCGCGCTCCGGCGAGTCGCGCCTCAACCGCGAACATGGCGAAGGTCGGGGTGGGAATGACGACCGCGTCTCCGCTGCCGACCGCCTGGGTGGTGACCAGCCGGATCAGCTCATCGGCCCCGGCCCCGGGCACGATCCGGCGTTGCGCGATCCCGAGCCGCTCAGCGAGTGCCAGGCGCAGCCGCGCATAGGCGAGGTCGCCGTACTCGGTCACACGGGTCGCATCGAAGCCATCCAGCGCGCCGGCCACCGCGCGCAGAGGCCCGCCGCCGAGCGTGTTCATGTCGGCGCGCACGACCGAGCTGACGGCGATGCCCGCCCGTGCCGCGAGCGCCTCGTCGGAAGGCTCGGCCGGATAGGCGGCGACCGGCTCCGGCCGCCGCAGGAGATCGATGGCGTCGTCCCGCGACGGCTCGCCTGCGGCACGGTCGGCCCTCGCCCGCACACTGGCTGCGTGCGCCGGAAGGCCCTCGGCGGCCGCGATCGCCTCCACCGTATCGGAGACGCGTCGGGCGCCAAGCGGCGACAGGCACTGGACCTCGATCCAGCGTCCGAACGACTCGACGCCGACGCCGCTCCAGGCCCGGGCGGCCGCTCCCGTGGGCAGGATGTGATTCGTGCCGGTTGCGTAGTCGCCGGCCGCGATCGCCGACCAGGGACCGATGAAGATCGCGCCGGCATTGCGGATCCCGCCGGCCAGCGCATCGGCGCCATCGCATTGGAGGCTGACGTGCTCCGCGGCCACTGCGTTGACGACCTCGACACCTGCGCACAGGTCTCCGACGAGCACCGATCGCCCATGCCTCGCCATCGTGGCGAGCGCGCGCTCGCCGGTCGCGAGGTCCGCCGCCAACCGCGGAAGCGCGGCATCGACCGCGTCGAGCATTGCGGGATCGTCGCTGACCACGATGGCCACCGAGTCAGGACCGTGCTCGGACTGCGCGAGCAGGTCCAGTGCCAGGAGCTCCGTATCGGCCGTGGCGTCCACGAGCACGATGCACTCCGACGGGCCCGCCGGCAGGTCGATGGCGGTTCGGCCGCTCACGGCTCGCTTGGCGGCGGTGACCCAGGCGTTTCCGGCCCCGAACAGCTTGTCGACCGCCGGCACCGTCTCGGTCCCGAAGGCGAGGGCCGCGATGGCCTGTGCGCCTCCCGCCTTCAGGATCCGATCGACGCCGCCGATCCGGGCCGCGACCAGGACCGCCGGAGGGACCGATCCATCGGGCCGCGGCGGTGTTGCGACGATGATCTCGTCCACGCCGGCGAGGTGCGCCGGAACGGCGATCATCAGCACGCTGCTCGCGTAGGCGGCGCGGCCGCCCGGCACATACCCGCCGGCACGCTCGATCGGCTGCCATCGACGCCATGCGCTGACGCCGGGCGCGGTCCGCACGCGGCGTTCCTGGCGAAGGGCATTCCGCTGCTCAGCGTGGTAGCGACCGATCGAGGTGGCGGCGGCGGTCAGCGCACGCTCGAGCGCCGGCTCGACCGCGGCCGATTCGAGCTCGTCGGCGGACACCCACCCATCCTCCAGGTCGACGCCGTCGAGGCGCGCCGTGAGCTCTTTCAGCGCCCGATCACCGCCATCGCGGACGGCGGCGAGGATCTCCGAGACATCGGCCTCCGGCTCCGGTGGACGCAGCGCACCGAGCCAGGTGCGGCGGCCAGCGCCGTCGAGGTCCTCCCACGTGACTCGTCGCAGGATCGTCATCGGACGACCTTCTCGATCGGCACGACGAGGATGTCGCGCGCGCCGGCTTCCTTGAGCGCGGGCACGATGCGCCACAGCTGGCTGCGCTCGACGACCGAGTGGACGGCGATGAAGGCCGGGTCGGCGAGCGGCATGACGGTCGGGCCGGAGAGACCGGGGATCAGCGCCCGGATACGGTCCAGCGAATCGGCCGGCGCGTTCATCATCA
>JBHENV010000236.1:0-6277 GCA_046261895.1 Candidatus Limnocylindria bacterium | reverse complement strand
CCCGGGGCCGGCCGCACCGGTGCCACCACCAGTTACCCCGCCTCCCGCGACGCCGGCACCCACGCCACCGCCTGCGTCTCCCACTCCGCCCCTGATCGGCGTGGATACCGACGGTGATGGCGTTCCGGATCTGGCAGTCGGTCTCGGGCCCGACAACTGCCTGACCGTGGTCAACCCGGGACAAGAGGACGCGGACGGGGATGGCCTGGGGGACGCCTGCGACCTGGACGACGACAACGACGGTCTGCCCGACATCATTGACGCCACCCCACGGTAGAGGCGTGGTTGCCCGTGCGGTCTATCCGACAGCCTCCTTGACCAGCCAGCCCGGCTCCGGCACCCCGAACTTCGAGACGAGGTAGTCGCGCGAGGCTTCCACTGCCTTCCGCGGCCCGGCGAGATCGGCCTTCAGCTTGAAGTCCTCCTTGACCACCCGGCCGTCGACCACGACGGTCTTCACGTTCGATATGTCGGCTGCACAGACGACGGCGCCGACGGGGTCGATGATCGGCGCGACATTCACCGCCGATCCGTCGATGATCACGATGTCGGCCTTCTTGCCCGGCGTGATCGAGCCCGTCCGGTCGGCGACGCCGGCCACCATGGCGCCCTCGATCGTTGCCCAGCGAAGGACCTGGCGCGAGTCGACGAGATCGGGGGTGGCCGTGTTGCCGTCGAGGTCCTCGTCCCAGGCTGCCTGGTGTCGGCGGGCGCGCTCCGACGCGAAGATGGCATGCATCTGGGTGAACTGGTCGGCCGACGCGGTGGTGGCCACATCCGACGACAGCCCGACCGGGATGCCCAGCTTCGACGCGGTGGCCGCGGGTGCCCAGCCGTGGCCCATCTGGAGCTCGATCTGCGGCGCGAGCGAGACGTTCCCACCCGAGTCCTGCACCATCTGCCACTCGTCCGCCAGCAGGTGCGACGAGTGGACGTACGTCGTGTTCGGGTAGAGGAGATCCATCTCCTGGAGCTTGTGAAGCTGCATCTTCGTATAGCCGAAGCGGTCCATCGCCACGTGCACGGTGATGTTGATGCCCAGTTCCCTGGCCAGCTCCCACTCGTACCGGACGACGTCTTCCTTGCAGAAGTTCGTGCCGCGCGTGGCGAGCGCCATCGTGATGAGGCCGTGGTCGTCGCTCAGGTACTGGCTGCGCACGCGGCGCGCCTCGTCGCCGTTGAGGCGCTCGACGCTGCCGCCGTAGTCCGGCCCGAACCACCAGTCCTGGATCGACGTGTTCGGGAAGCCGAAGGCGAAGACGGAACGGATTCCCGACTCCCTGAGGCCCCGGATCGCCTCGTCGGCATGCTCGTCCGTGTTCATGATGTGCGACCAGTCGACCAGGGTGGTGATGCCCGCGTTGATACACTCCAGGGAGCCCCACAGGTTGCCGGCGTAGACGTCGTCGGGCCGATAGTTCGGCGCGAACTTGTCGAGGATCGCGCCGAAGTAGGCGCCGAGCGTGTAGTCGGGGGCCGATGTCCGGATCGAGGTCTCCCACGTGTGCCGATGGGTGTCGATGAAGCCGGGGATCACGACGTCGCCATCGGCCCGGATCACCCGGGCGCCGTCGACGTTCAGGTTCCGTCCGACCTCGGCAATCCGGTCGTCCTCGACGAGCACGTCAGCGCTCGCCATCTCACCGAGCTCCGGGTCCTGGGTCAGCACGATTCCGCCGCGGATCAGGATGCGATCAGTCACAGGTTCGATCCCTTTCTCCTCTCAACACAGGGGTCCGGTGGCGGCTGACCTGGTCAGCTGCCGAGGTCAAGCGGATGCGTCAGCCCAGGGCTCCCTCCTTCGTCAGCTCGCGCAGGTGGGATGCGACCGCCGAGAAGTCGCGGTCGGCCCCGAGATGCGCCGATGCTTCCGCGATCAGCGCCTGGTTGGCATGCGCCTGCGGCATCGCCACGCCGAGCCCGTCCGCCATCTCGGTGATGAGGCGCAGGTCCTTGGCGGCGAGGTCGAGCGAGAAGCCCAGCGGCGCCTCGTCCGGCGAGACGAACGACTCGCGCTTGTAGTCGAGGTACGGGGCGCCGGCGGCGCTGGAGGCAAGGACGTCGTAGGCCAGCGTCCTGTCGATGCCGGCCCGCTCGGCCAGCACGAGCGCCTCGCTCACCCCGTTGTTGAGCGAGAAGATCACGGCGTTGACCGCCAGCTTCAGCGCGTGGCCGCTGCCGAGCGGCCCCACGTGGAAGATCCGGCTCGCCAGCATCTCCAGGACCGATCTCGCCCGTTCGAGGTCGGCGGCCTCCCCGCCGGCCATGATCGTCAGGCGGCCGGACTCGGCAAGGCCCACGCTCCCGGACACCGGCGCGTCCAGGATGCCGGCTCCTCGCTCGCGGACGGGCTGCTCGAATCGTCGCAGGGTCTCCGGCGGCACCGTGCTCATGTCGACCAGGACCGATCCGTTGCGGGCCCCCGCCACGAGGCCGTCGGAACCGCCCCAGGTCGACCCGACCGCTGTCCCGTCGGCGAGCATGGTGATGGCGACGTCGGCCGCCGCTGCGGCCTCCGCGGCGGACCCGGCCACCGAAGCGCCGAGCTCGTTGGCCAGCTCCTCGGCACGCTCCGGCGTCCGGTTGTGGAGGACGAGGTCCGTCCCCCCGTGCGCCAGGGCACGCGCCATGGCCGAACCCATGCGCCCCGTGCCGAGCACCGCGACGGTCGCCATCAGCGGCTGGCCTCGAGCGTGGTGCGGATCGTGGCCGCGATCCGCTCGGCCGACGGCATCTGCGCGTCCTCGAGCACCGGGTTGGCGGCCAGCGGCACGTGCGGGGTGGTGATGCGCACCACCGGCCCGTCGAGGGCGTAGATTGCCTCCTCGGCCACGATCGAGACGACCTCGGCGCCCCAGCCGCACAGCCGCGGGTTCTCCTCGACGGTGAACAGGCGCGAGGTCCTGTTCACCGATGCCAGGACCGTCGTCACGTCCAGCGGCACGAGCGACCGGAGGTCCACCACCTCGAGCGAGATCGCCTCGCCGGCCAGCGTTTCGGCGGCCGTCAGCGCCCGCGGCACCATGGCGGCCAGGGCGACGACGGTCGCGTCGGTCCCGTCGCGGACGACCCTGGCATGCCCGAGCTCTTCGACGTGCTCACCGTCGGGCACCTCGCGCTTGTCGGCGAAGAGGGCCTTGTGCTCGCACACGATCACCGGGTCGGGGTCGCGGATGGCCGCGGCCATCAGGCCGACCATGTCGGCCGGGTTCGAGGGCGCGACGACCTTGAGGCCGGGGACCGCCATGGCCCAGTTCTCGATGCTCTGCGAGTGCTGCGCACCGAATCGCAGGCCGCCGCCGTTGGCGGTGCGGATGACGAGGGGCAGGCTGACCTGGCCATCGGTCATGTAGCGCGTCTTGGCGACCTGGTTCGCGACCATGTCCCATGCGACCGCGAAGAAGTCGCTGAACATGAGCTCCGCGACCGGCCGCAGGCCGGTCATGGCGGCGCCCATCGCGGCACCGATGATGGCCTGCTCGCTGATCGGCGTATCGCGCACGCGCTCGGGGCCAAAGCGCGCCAGCAGCCCCTCCGTCGTCTTGAACACGCCACCGGCCGCCCCGATGTCCTCGCCCAGGATCACCACGCTGGCGTCGCGCTCCATCTCCTGGGCGATGCCGCGCGCAACGGCCTGCCGATAGGTCAGTTCCGCCACGACGAGCCTCCATCGGCCCAGACCTGGGTGGTGCCGGATGCCAGGTCTGGCTCGGGTGCTTCGCGTGCTGCTGCCTCCGCCGCCGCGACGGCTGCTTTCACATCGGCCTCGATGCGCTCGAGCGCGGCGGCCTCGACGCCGGCGTCGAGCAGGCGCTGGCGATGGGCCGGGACCGGGTCGCGGGCAAGCCAGGCCTTGACCTCTTCGTCCGGCCGGTAGGTTCCGGGATCGGCGCGGGAGTGGCCGCCCTGACGGTAGGTGAGCGCCTCGACCAGCGACGGTCCCTCGCCGCTTCGGGCACGGTCGATCGTCTGCCGCGCCATGGCGTGTACGGCCTCGACGTCGTTGCCGTCGACGACGAGCGGCTGGAGCCCGTAGGCGGCCGCCCGGTCCGCAGCCGGTCGCTCGACGGCGGTCACGGCGCCGATCGGCGTGTACTCCATGTACTGGTTGTTCTCGCACACGAAGACGACCGGAGCCTTCCAGACTGCCGCCAGGTTCAGGGCCTCGTGAAAAGCGCCGATGTTCGTCGTCCCGTCGCCGAAGAAGCACACCGCCACCTGGCCCGAGCCGCGGTACTGGGCCGACCAGGCGGCGCCGACGGCGATCGGCAGATGGGCACCCACGATGGCGTACGAGCCCATGACTCCGTGCTCGACGCTGGTCAGGTGCATCGAGCCGCCCTTGCCGCCCATCAGCGCGCCCTGCCTGCCAACCAGCTCGAGGAGGACCGGCGTCATCGGCACACCGCGGGCGAGGGTGTGGTTGTGCCCGCGATAGGTGCAGAAGGTGTAGTCGTCGTCGCGCATGGCGGTCGCGAACCCGGCGGCCACCGCCTCCTGGCCGATACCGAGGTGGGTCGTGCCACGCACCAGGCCGGCCAGGAACAGCTCGTGCGTGCGCTGCTCGAACAGTCGGCACTCGACCATGACCCGGTACATCCGCAGGCGGAGCTCGCGGGCCAGATCGGTCGCAGGGGCGGCGGCGGTATCGCTCATGCGAGTCAGTACGCGTTCGCCACGAACAGCTCCTGGGAAGGGAAGCGGGTGATGACCTGCGGCGCGTCGGCGGTGACGACGACCTCCTCCTCGATCCGGGCGGCCGAGTAGCCGTCGCTGGCGGGGCAGTAGGTCTCGAGCGCGATGACCATGCCTTCCTTGAGCTCGATCGGATTGGACAGCGAGTTGAGGCGGCTGATGATCGGCCGCTCGTGGAGGAAGAGGCCCACGCCGTGGCCGAACTGGAGGCCGAAGCACTCCATCTCGTTCTCGAACCCGAACTGGGTTGCCTTCGGCCAGACCGATGCGACCTGGTCCGTCGTCACGCCCGGCTTCATGAGCTCGATGGAGGCGTCGATCCACTCCCTCGCCCGCTTGTACGCGTCGCGTTGCGCGTCGCTGGCGGTGCCGACGGCGAAGGTGCGGTAGTAGCAGGTCTTGTAGCCGACGAAGGTCTGGATGATGTCGAAAAAGGCCTGGTCGCCCGGCCGGATGAGCCGATCGGAGAAGACGTGCGGATGCGGACTGCAGCGCTCGCCGGACACAGCGTTGATGTTGTCGACGTGCTCCGAGCCCATGTCGAACAACGCCTTCGTCACCTCGGCCACCAGCTGGCTCTCGCGGATGCCCGGCTTCAGTCGCTCGGCGATGAGCTGGTAGGCGCCGTCGACCATGGCGCACGCGATGTTGAGCAGCATGATCTCGTCGGGCGACTTCACCTCGCGGGCATCGAGCATCGTCTGCTGCCCGTCGCGGACGGTGACGTGCTCCGCCTCGAGCGCGGCAAGCATCGGCGGCTCGACGATGTCGATCCCGACCGGCATGTCGGCGACGCCCTCGGTGTGCAGGATCTCGGCGATCTCCTTCGCGGCACCGGCGAAGAGCCCGGCCTCCGGCGCCACCGCGCCGCGCAGCCCGATCATCCCGCCGCGCACGTTCTCCGGCGGCAGCCACGGGCAGTGCAGGCGGTGATGCTTGGCCGCCGAGCCGAAGTCCCACAGGTGCGGCTCGCCGCCCCGCGTGAGCAGCGCGAAGCGCGTCATCTTGTCACGCGCCCACTCGCCGATATGGGTGCTGGTGACGTAGCGGATGTTGTTGAAGTCGAACAGCAGCAGCGCGCCCAGCTCGGACGCCTCCAGCGCCTGGCGCGCCCGCCCGAAGCGGTAGGTCCGCAGGCGCTCGGGGTTGACCCGGTCCTCCCAGTCGACGTTCATCAGGCCCGGCGATGCGATCGGTCTGGACATGCGCGGCGTCCCTCGTGGTCTCCGGCTGGAGTTTCAATGGTAGTGCACGCGTCTACAATGCCATTGGATGGACCGCACGAGGCGCAGGACGGCATGACCTCACACGTGGCCTCCGTCGACTGGTCCTTCACGGAGCGCTCGATCAGGGCCTCGACGACCTCCAGCGGGCTGTCGCGCCTCGTCCTCATCGGCCCCGAGCAGGGTGCGGTGCATACCGAGCTGGCGGCCGGCGCGCTGGCATCTGGCGGCTGGCTGCAGCGCCACTTCCACTCTTTCGAGGAATCGATCTACGTCCTCGCCGGCGAGCTGCTCCTCGAGATCGACGGGCACGCGCATCGGCTGGTGAGCGGCGACTACGCCCTCATGCCGATCGGGAC
>JBHENV010000235.1:0-16374 GCA_046261895.1 Candidatus Limnocylindria bacterium | reverse complement strand
TTCATCGTCGTCACGATGCTGGTCGCCGCGGCTGCTGGCTTCATCGCCTTCAGTCTCGTTTGGCCGAACATGCCGTTCGCGCTCTATATCGGCGTCATCGTGACCGTCATCGTGGCCGCGATCCAGGTCGGCATCCGGCTCCTCAGGAGCCGCGCCGCCGCGCGCTAATTTCGTAAGCAGGCGCTTGACCGGCGGTCCACAATGGGACGCACAGACCTTGCTGGGAGACCGGGCATGGGCGAGCAATCCCACGACGATCACCATCACGATCAGACGCACGGCGCCGATCACGACCATGGTGATCACGACGAGCGCGGCACCTTCGCGGAAGGCCAGGAACAAGACGGCAACACTCGCGAGAAGGATCATCGCGGTGACTTCGCGGAGGGCCAGCAGGCGGGCCACTCGAGCGTCGACGATAGGCGGCGAGGCGACTTCGCCGAGGGCCAGGAGAGTGACGCCGGCCACGAGCATGCCGAAAATGACCCCAACTTCGCGCGGGGCCAGAGGGAGCACGACCCGCACTGATCCGTGACGCCTACGGTAGCCCCCGACCACTGGCGAAGGAGGTGCACGTCGCCGATCTGATTCGACGTGCGTCCGGCCCCTGTTGACGAGCGGCCGGTGATCGAGCCACACCGCACCGAGAGGGAACTGGCATGCTGACCGATGGGTTCCAGATCATGATTGCCGAGACGTTCGGCACCGGACTCCTGATCATCCTTGGCGACGGCGTCGTCGCCGGCGTCCTCCTCGCTCGATCCAAGGCCCAGAACGCCGGCTGGATCGTGATCACCACCGGATGGGCGCTTGCCGTCGCGGTGGGCGTCTACGCCATCGGGGGGCTGACGGGGGCGCATCTTAACCCGGCGGTAACGATCGGACTTGCGGCGATCGGATCGACGGACTGGGGCCTCGTGCCGTGGTACATCGGCGGCGAATTCCTCGGTGCGTTCCTCGGCGCGGTGGTCGTGTGGCTGCACTACCTCCCGCACTGGAGCGAGACCGAGGATCCCGGGCTCAAGCTTGCCGTCTTCTCGACCGGCCCCGCCATTCGCAGCACGGCGTCGAACCTGATCAGCGAGATCATCGGCACCTTCATCCTGGTCTTCGGCGTCCTGGCCATCGTGAGCAATGAGCTCGCCCCTGGCCTGGCGGCGTTGCTGGTCGGCTTCCTGGTATGGGGCATCGGCCTCTCCCTCGGCGGGCCGACGGGCTATGCAATCAACCCGGCCCGTGACCTTGGGCCGCGTATCGCGCACGCCGTCCTGCCGATCGCCGGCAAGGGCACCTCCGACTGGAGCTACAGCTGGATCCCGGTCATTGGGCCGATCGTCGGCGGAATCCTGGGGGCCATTGCCTACAACGCGGTCTTCACGAACTACCTCATGACGGCGTAGCCGTCTGTCGACGCGTCGAGCGCGGCGGGCTCGCCCGCCGCGTTCGCATCGGCGCCGCTGATAGGGCAGGAAGGAGCTGACGATCGAATGAAGAAGCTGATGAACGCCGCGGACGACCTGGTCGACGAGGCGCTGGCCGGCATGATGGCCGCCCACGGCGAGCTGCTGCGGGTGATCGAACCGAACGTGGTGGTGCGAGCGGACGCGCCGCGCCAGGGCAAGGTGGGGGTGATCTCCGGCGGCGGTTCCGGGCACGAGCCGATGCACGGTGGCTTCGTCGGGCTCGGCATGCTCGATGCGGCCTGCCCCGGGGCCGTTTTCACTTCGCCCGTGCCGGACCAGATGCTGGCGGCCACCAAGGCGGTCGACGGCGGTGCCGGCGTGCTCCACATCGTCAAGAACTACACCGGCGACATCATGAATTTCGAGCTCGCCGCGGAGATGGCGCAGGGCGAGGGGACCGAAGTCACCGCGGTCGTCATCGCCGATGACGTGGCCGTGAAGGACTCCCTCTATACCGCGGGCCGCCGCGGCGTTGGTGGGACGGTGCTGGCCGAGAAGATCGTGGGCGCGGCCGCGGAGGAAGGGCAGGACCTGGCCGCCGTCACCGCTCTCGCGGCGCGCGTACAGGACAATGTCCGATCGATGGGCATGGCACTCACCAGCTGTACCGTGCCGGCCGCCGGCAAGCCGACCTTCGAGATCGGCGACGACGAGATGGAGATCGGCGTCGGTATCCATGGCGAGCCCGGACGCGAGCGACGCAAGCTCGCCAGCGCCGATGAGATCACCGAGGCGCTGTTGACGCCGATCCTGGACGACCTGCCGTTCAGCTCCGGCGATCGCGTCCTGGCCTTCGTGAATGGGATGGGCGGCACGCCGCTGATCGAGCTGTATGTCGTCTACAACAAGGTCGCGGCAACGTGCGCCGACCGAGGCGTGACGATCGAACGCAACCTGGTCGGCAGCTACATTACCTCGCTCGAGATGGCGGGCTGCTCCATCACGCTGCTCAAGCTCGACGACGAGATGACCCGCCTCTGGGACGCGCCCGTCCATACGGCCGCACTGCGCTGGGGCACATGACCTGCATGCGCCGATGAGCACGTTCGACGGACCGGCCATGCGACGGTTCCTGGAGCTGTTCGCGGACCGCCTCCACGAGCGCCGCGACGAGCTGACGCAGCTCGACTCCGCGATCGGCGATGCCGACCACGGCATCAACATGGACCGCGGCTTCAGCGCCGTCCGTGCGAAGCTCGACGATTTGGCCGGGGCCAATCTCGGCGCTTTCGCCAAGGGCGTCGGGATGACGCTCATCTCGACGGTCGGGGGTGCGTCCGGCCCACTGTACGGCACCTTCTTCCTGCGGCTTGCCACGTCGTTCGGCGACCGGGCCGGCGCCACGGCCGAGGAGATGGGCCTGGCGCTGCGTGCCGGGCTCGACGGCGTCCGGCAGCGCGGCAAGGCCGAGCTGGACGACAAGACGATGGTCGACGCGATGTCGCCGGCCGTTGATGCGTACGAGGCGGCTTCGGCCGACGGCATTGGTGCCGCACTCGCGGCCGCTGCGACGGCAGCCGCTGGTGGGCGGGATCGGATCACGCCCCTGGTCGCTCGCAAGGGGCGCGCGAGCTACCTCGGGGAGCGGGCGGCGAACCACCAGGACCCCGGAGCGACCTCCACCACCATCCTGTTCGAAGCGCTCCGCGACGCCGTCGCGGTGGGCTGATCGACGATATCCGACACCGAAAGGAAGGCAGCGATCGACATGGCCAAGTACGTCCTCGCCCTCGACCAGGGCACGACTTCCAGCCGAGCCATCCTGTTCAACGCCGACGGAACCATTCACAAGACCGCCAACCAGGAGTTTCCGCAGATCTACCCATCGCCGGGCCATGTCGAGCACGATCCGGAGGCCATCTGGGATTCACAGCTGGCGGTCGCCAAGCAGGTGATTGCCGACGCCGGCGCCTCGCCCGACGACATCGCGGCCATCGGCATCACGAACCAGCGCGAAACCGCAGTGGTGTGGGACAAGAACACCGGCAAGCCGGTCCAGAACGCGATCGTGTGGCAGAGCCGCATCACCGCCGGTTACTGCGACGAGCTGAAGGCGGCGGGCCACGAGGAGAAGTTCCGCGACAAGACGGGGCTCCCGATCGATGCCTACTTCAGTGGCACCAAGATCCGCCACATCCTCCAGAACAACCCCGGCGCGCAGGAGAAGGCCGAGGCCGGCGACCTTCTCTTCGGCACCGTCGACAGCTTCCTCATCTGGCGCCTGACCGAGGGTCGCGTTCACGTGGCCGATTATTCGAACGCCAGCCGCACCCTCCTCTTCAACATCCACACCCTGGACTGGGACGAGGAGCTGCTCGGGATCATGAACGTCCCGCGCGCCATGATGCCGGAAGCGCGTCCCTCGAGCGAGGTGTACGGCGAGACGACCCTGCTCGGTGGGTCACTCAAGATCGCCGGGTGCGCGGGCGACCAGCAGGCGGCGACGTTCGGGCAGGCCTGCTTCGAGCCGGGCATGGCGAAGCAGACCTACGGCACCGGCGCCTTCATGCTCATCAACACCGGCGAGACCGCGGTGCCGAGCAAGAACGGCCTGCTGACCACGATCGCGTGGGGCTATGACGGGAAGGTGATCTACGCGCTTGAGGGATCGGTCTTCATCGCCGGCGCGGCCGTGCAGTGGATCCGCGACGGGCTGAAGGTGATCACCAACTCGACCGACGTCGAGAAGCTGGCCGGCAAGGTTGCCGACACGGAGGGGGTGTACATGGTGCCCGCGTTCGTCGGCCTCGGCGCGCCGTACTGGGACCAGTACGCCCGCGGGGCGATCGTGGGCCTCACGCGTGGGTCGACGATCGAGCATATCGCCAGGGCCACCGTCGACTCGATGGCCTACCAGACGCGCGAGGTGCTGGAGGCCATGCAGGCCGACTCGGGCGTCACCCTCAAGGAGCTCAAGGTGGACGGCGGCGCGGTCGTCAACAACGACCTCATGCAGTTCCAGGCCGACATCCTGGGCGTAGCGGTCGAGCGGCCCGAGGTCGCGGAAACGACGGCGCTCGGTGCGGCCTACCTTGCGGGCCTGGCGGTCGGGTTCTGGCAGGACACCGGTGACGTCACCAAGAACTGGGCGCTCGATCGTCGCTTCGAGCCCCAGATGGACGAGGAGAAGCGCGAGAAGCTCTTCCGCGGCTGGAAGAAGGCCGTGCAGCGAGCGCTCGACTGGGAAGAGCATTAGGACTGGGTTGCCCGCGAGTATATACATATATACTCGCGGGACGCACCTCCCATGACTGATGACACCACCTACGCGGCAGTCGGAATCGTGGTCGTTTCGCACTCGGGTGAGCTTGCCGACGCGACGGTCCGGCTCGTCGCGCGCCTGGCAAACCTCCCCGCCGATGGCCCCCTGCTGGTGGCTGCCGGCGGACTCGAGGACGGAAGCATCGGGACCGATGCAACGCGCATCGCGGATGCGCTGGGCGCCGCCGATGCCGGAGCAGGCGTCGTCGTCCTGGCCGACCTGGGCTCAGCCGTGCTCGCAACGGCCACGGCCATCGACGAGCTGATCCAACCGGAGCTCGCGGGACGCGTGCGCATCTCGCGTGGTCCGCTGGTGGAGGGCACCTTCGTGGCCGCGGTGCAGGCATCTGCCGGCGACCGGCTCGACGGTGTGCTGGCGGCGGCGGACGAGGCGGCGTCGATGGACAAGCTCGCGGGCCGCTGATGAGCCTCCTCCTGGCGGCGTTGCTCGGCTACCTGCTGGGCGCTGTCCCGTTCGGGCTGATCATCGGCCGCCTGACGAAGGGGATCGATCTGCGCGAGTACGGCTCGCATCGAACCGGTGCGACGAATGCGCTCCGTACGCTCGGAACGGGCGCCGCAGCCGCGGTCTTCCTGCTCGACGTGGCAAAGGGCGTCGCCGCAGTGTTGCTCGCTCGACTCCTCTTTGCCGGTGACCCGCTCGTCGAGTGGGCGGCGGCCGTCGCTGGATTCGCCGCGGTCGGCGGCCACAACTGGTCGATCTTCATCCGCTTCACCGGCGGGCGTGGCGTGGCCACCACGACAGGAGCCCTCGGTGCGATGAGCCTCTGGACGATCGTGATCCTGGCGCCGATCGTGGCCGTCATCGTCTGGCGTTCGCGGTACGTGTCGCTCGGCTCGGTCGTCGGCGCGATCGCGGCACCGATCATCACCGCCATGCTGGCCGGCGTCGGGGCAGCTAGCGTTGCCGCCATCGCCTATGCGCTCGCGTCGGGAGTGCTGGTCACGGTCGCGCACGCCGACAACATCGGGCGCCTGCGCGCCGGGACGGAGCGCAAGATCGGCCAGAAGGAGGCGGTGGGCACCCGTGGCTGAGGCAGAGGTCGAGGTCCGCAACCCGTCCGGGCTGCATGCGCGGCCGGCCGCCTTCTTCGTGAGGGCATCGGCCGCGTTCACGTCGGAGGTTCTGGTCGCCAACCTGACGCGGGATGCAACCCGAACGGCGAGCGCGAAGAGCGTGCTGGGCGTCATGGGCCTGGCGGTTTCGCGAGGAGATCGCATCCGAATCGCCGCGGAGGGCACCGATGCCGACGAGGCGGTTGCGCGTCTTTCCGAGCTCGTGCGCTCGGGCCTGGGCGAAGCGATCGATGGCGCGTGAGCGCCGTGCTGCGCGGCGCGCCCGCTGCCCCCGGGGTGGCCATCGCACCACCGTGGGTCTACCACGCGGTCGCGGCTGACGGGTCCAGCCGCCTGCCGCTGCAGGACGCCGCCAGGATCGCCGCGGATGAGGTCGTCGGGATCGCGGCCCGGCTTCGCGAGAAGGGCCGGGAAGCGGAGGCCGAGATCTTCGACGCGCAGGCCCTGATGGCCCAGGACCCGGCGCTGCATGACGCCACCGTCGCGCTGATGGCGAACGGCACCGATGCCGCTGCCGCGGTCATCCAGGCCGGCGAAGCGGTGGCTGCCGCCTTCGAGGAGATCGGCGACGAGATTCTCGCAGCCCGCGGCGCCGACGTGCGTGACATCACCGCGCGCATCGCGCGGATCGCAACCGGCGATGCAATACCTCGCCTCGAGCGCCGATCGGTGGTCGTTGCCGCTGACCTGCCGCCGTCGATCACGGTGGAGCTCGACCGGGAGCTCCTCGTCGGGATCGCGCTCGAGGGCGGCTCACGCACCTCGCACGCCGCGATCCTGGCTCGCGCGCTCGGCATCCCGGCGGTGGTGGGAGTCGCGGGCCTCGGTGAGGTCGCCGCCCGTGCGGCCGAGCTTGCCGTCGACGGCGACGCGGGCACCGTCCACCTCGACCCCGACGCAGAGACCCTTGCACGGCTGGCGGTGGTGGCGGAGACCGCTCGTGCTCGTGCCGGCCACGATGCCGAGCTGGCGTCCACGGACCTCGCCACGGCCGACGGTCACCGGGTGACCTGCGCGGCGAACGTCGGCGAGCCCGCGCATGCGGTGGCCGCATTCGCTGCGGGCGCCGAGGCGATCGGCCTGTTTCGGACTGAATTCGCCTTCGCCGGCCGCGCGACGGCTCCCGACGAAGCGGCCCAGGCCGCGGCCTACGCGGAGGTCCTGGGCGCGTCAGCCGGGGCCGAGGTCGTGTTTCGACTGGCCGACATCGGTGGTGACAAGCCGATCCCGTACCTGCCCTTCGAGCCGGAGGCGAATCCGTTCCTCGGCATTCGCGCCATCCGCCTGCACGATCGCCATCCCGAGCTGCTGCCGACCCAGCTGCGCGCGATCCTTCGTGCGTCCGCCGGCGCCGGGCGTCGTGCGTCGATCATGGCGGCCATGGTCGCCGACGAGCAGGACCTCGACCTCGTCCTGCGCCTCGTCGCCAATGCTCGCGCTGCCGTGCCGGCGGCGCCGGCTCCGCGAATGGGCGTCATGATTGAGATTCCGTCGGCCGTGCTGCTGGCGGATCGGCTCGCACCTCGTGTGGATTTCATGAGTATCGGGACCAATGACTTGACCCAGTACCTCCTCGCCGCCGATCGATCGAACGCCGCCCTGGCCGCGCGCCAGGATCCGCTCCACCCCGCGGTGCTGCGGGCGGTCGGCCGCGTCGTGGAAGCGGCGGCCCCCACCAGCTGCGGCGTGGCGGTCTGCGGCGAGATGGCCGCTGATCCGGCGGGCGCCCTGCTGCTGGTCGGTCTCGGCGTCGACGAGCTGAGCATGGAGCCACGCTCGTTCGGCGCGGTGAAGCGTGCGGTCGGTGCCCGAACACTGCCGGACCTGGTCGCGCTGGCGGTGCGGGCGCAGCTCATGCCGGCTGCGGCCGACGTCAGGCGCGCGGTGGGCGCCGCTTCGTGAGCGCGGATCGCCGCCCGGCGAGCATCGGCTCACTCGCCA
Organism: Candidatus Limnocylindria bacterium; assembly: GCA_046261895.1. GTDB lineage: Bacteria > Chloroflexota > Limnocylindria > QHBO01 > QHBO01 > JACDBZ01. The sequence continues at coordinate 8,611 of JBHENV010000235.1, read as the reverse complement.
ACCTGCTCGGGATCGCCCGAATCCTGGCGACACCGATCATCGTCACGCTCGTCCTCATCGGAAGCCCGGGCCTCGGCATCGTCGCGGTCGTGATCTTCTTCGTGGCCGGCATCACGGATTTCCTCGACGGCTGGGTGGCGCGTGCCCGCGGCGAGGTTTCGCCGCTCGGCGTGTTCATGGATCTCACCGCCGACAAGGTGCTCGTCGGCGGCGTCCTGGTGGCGATGGTCGAGGTCGACCTGCTGCCGACGTGGATCGCTGCCACGATCCTGGTTCGGGAGCTGGTTATCGGCGGCGTCCGGCAAATGGCGGCCGCCGAGAACGTCGTCATCGCCGCCAAGCCGCTCGGCAAGGCGAAGACGATGACGACGCTGGTCGGCATGGGAGTCCTCCTCATCGCCTACGACGCGCTCACCGGCGGCCCGTTGGCTGCCACGGGCGCGGGCGCGGGCATCCAGGTCGTTGGCTACTGGCTGATGGTGCTGGCGACCGCACTCACCGTCGTCTCGGGCTGGGATTACCTTCGCGGCACCCTGTCGCTCCTCCGGGGCCCGCGGAGATGACCTCCGTCGCCGCGGTGGACGTGGTCGTCATCGGCGGCGGCGCCACCGGGGCAGGCGTGCTGCGCGATCTCGCCATGCGCGGCATCGGCGCCCTCCTGGTCGAGCGCGGCGACTTCACCTCAGGCACGAGCGGGCGCTACCACGGCCTGCTCCACTCGGGTGCCCGCTACGTCGAGAGCGATCCGATCAGCGCCCGACACTGCATCGAGGAGAACGCGGTGCTGCGCCGCATCGCGCCGGCCACGATCGAGCCGACCGGCGGCTACTTCGTGGCGACGCCCGATGACCCGGACGACTATGTCGATCGCTTTCCGCAGGCCTGCGCGGCCGCAGGCATCGAGGCCGAGCCCGTCGCGCTGCACGGGCTCTTTCGGGCGGAACCCCTTCTGAGCCGTGAGATCCGGGCAGCGTTTCGCGTGCCGGATGCGTCTCTCGAGCCGTGGGAGCTCGTCGACGCGAATCTGGCGAGCGCACGCGAGCACGGCGCAGAGGCACGCCGCTACCAGGCCGTCATCGGCTTCGAACGTGCGACAGATGGATCGCTGACCGCCGTCCGCGTGCGGGATGAGCGGACCGGCGAGGAGCGCACGGTCGCCTGCCGCGCGGTCATCTCCGCAGCGGGCGCCTGGGCCGGAAAGATCGCAGGACTGGCCGGCGCGACGCTCGAGATGAGCCCCGGCAAGGGCTCGATGCTCATTCTCAATAGGCGACTGACGAGCGCGGTCGTCAACCGGCTCGCCCCGCCCGGCGACGGCGACATCCTGGTGCCGGTCCACACGGTCTGCATTCTCGGCACGACCGACATCACCGTCCCCGATCCGGACGACGTGGACACCACCCGCGACGAGATCGACGCGCTGCTTGCCGACGGCGAGCGCCTCGTCCCTGGGATCAGCGGCGTGCGGGTGCTGCGCGCCTACGCCGGGTCGCGCCCCCTCTACGACGCCTCGGACCTCGGCGAGCCCGCGCATGACGAATCGCGCGAGATCAGCCGCGCGCACCATGTGATCGATCACGGGCGCCGCGACGGGGTCGGGGGCTTCTGGAGCATCGTTGGCGGCAAGTTGACGACCTACCGGCTCATGGCGCGCGACACGGTCGACGCGGTGGCCAGCGCACTCGGCGTGGATGCCGCCTGCCGGACGGCGGACGAGGCGTTGCCGTCACCGGCGAGCGGCACGCCCTACTGGCTCGGTGACCGACTTGCGGCACACGAGGCCGATGGCGGCGGCAACGCAGAGCTGATCTGCGAGTGCGAGCTCGTCACGCTGAGTCGCCTGGAGGATGCGTTGGACGAGCGCGGCGACTCGTCGCTTGACGACCTGCGACGGACGACGCGGCTCGGCATGGGTCCCTGCCAGGGCGCGTTCTGCATGCCGCGCGCCGCTGCGGTCCTCGACGCGCGCCGGCCGGGTGCCGCGAACGCCCCGCTGCGCGGATTCATGGCCGAACGCTTCCGCGGCACGCGTCCCATCGCCTGGGGCGACCAGCTCGCGGAGCTGTGGCTGACGGCCGGCATCTTCCGCGGCATCCTGGCGGCCGGCGACGTACCCGATGCGCCCTCGGAATCGCCCGGCGTCGAGCATGCCACGCGCTGACGTCGTCGTCATCGGTGCCGGACTGTCGGGTTTGTCCTGCGCGGCCGAGCTTGCCGAACGCGGAGCGCGGGTGCACCTGGTCGCGAAGGGGATGGCGACCACGCATTGGACGCACGGCGGCCTCGACGTCGCGGCGCCCGGCGGCGCGCGAACGATGCGCGACGGGATTCGCATGCTTGCCGGGACCGATCACCACCCGTACCGCATGCTCGCCACCAATGCCGACGCCGCCGTGACCGCGCACCTCGCTCGCATGGCAGCCGCGGGACTCGAGCACGTTGGATCCCTGGACGACGCATTCACCGGGATTCCGACTGCCCTCGGATCGCTGCGTCCCGCCTCCATCATGCCGGCCGCGCAGTCGGCGGCGCTCGCTCCGTGGGGCGTGGACGGCCTGCTGCTGGTCGGCTTCGGACGCTTCCGGGACGCATGGGCGATCTACGCGGCGCGAAACCTCGCACACGCGGCATGGCCCGGCGGACCGCGCGATATCCGGGGAGTGGACGTGGAGCTGCCGGGGCTGGATCGGCTTCACAACATCGCGCCGCAGATCCTGGCTCGACACTTCGAGGATCCGGGGTGGCGGGGCCGCGCACTTGCGGCCATCGCCGATGCGCTCCCCGCCGGAGCGTGGCGGATCGGGATGCCGGCGGTCCTGGGGCTCGACGGCCACGCCGAGGTCCACGCCGATGTCGAGCGCCGGCTCGGCCATCGGGTCTTCGAGATGGCGAGCCTGCCGCCATCGGTGCCGGGCATGCGTCTGTTCGATGCCCTCCGCCGACGCATCCTGCGCGGGGGACGGATTCAGATTGGGTTCGATGTCGTGCAGGTCGAGCGCAGCGGCCGCCGGGTTGTCGCCCTCCACACCGAGGCCGCCGCTCGCACCCTCCGCATCGCGGGCGACGCGTTCGTGCTGGCCACCGGTGGCATCGCCGGTGCCGGCATCCGTGCTCGCCACGACGGGACGCTGGACGAGCGCGTCTTCGGCCTGCCTGTGGCCGCGCCGCCGCGTGAACGCTGGTTCAGCGACGACCCGCTCCAGCCTCACCCGCTCGAGGCCGGCGGGATCGAGGTGGGCGAAGACCTGGCTCCGGGTGAGCTGGCGAACGTGCGCGTCATCGGTTCGGCGCTGGCCGGCATGCATTACCTGGATCAACGCTGCGGTGACGGCGTGGCGCTGGCGAGCGCCCACCGCGCGGCGCACTCCCTTGCAGCGAGGGCAAGAGCCGCGTGACCTTCCATGACGCGGCCGGGCGCGAGTTCCCGCCGTTCAGCACCGATCTGTGCATCAAATGCAACGTGTGCACGACCGTCTGCCCGGTCGCCCGCGTGACCGATGACTTCCCCGGCCCGAAGTACGTCGGCCCGCAGGCCCAGCGGTTCCGCGGGCCCGGTGCCGGCTCGGACGCGCCAGACCGCACGGTCGACCTGTGCTCCGGCTGCGGGATCTGCACGCGCGCCTGCCCGGCCGGTGTCCTGATCGCCGAGACGAACAACCGCGCCCGCGCCGCCATCGTCGACGAGCGGGGCTCGATTCTCCGCGACCGGATCATCAGCAACACCGACCTGATCGCCCGCTTCGGAGTCCCGCTGGCGCCGCTTGCCAACTTCGGCCTGCGCAACCGGATGGCCCGATGGATGGGAGAGAAGCTGCTCGGCGTGCATCGGCGAGGTCCCCTGACCACCTTCGCGCGGCGCACCTTCACCTCGTGGTGGAAGCGTCGCGGTGGCGCCACGACCCTGCCCGCGACCCCTGATCCGTCGCGCACGATCGTGTACTTCCACGGCTGCGCGGTGAACGCCTTCGAGCCCGATCTCGGTCGCGACGCCGTCGAGATCCTCGAACGCAACGGGTTCACCGTCATCGTGCCGCGCCAGGAGTGCTGCGGCCTGCCGTTCATCTCGAACGGCCTCTACCCTCAGGCTCGCGCAAAGGCCCGCCGCAACCTGTCGTCGCTGGCGGCATTCGCCAGAGCCGGCTACCGGATCGTCGGCACCTCGACCTCGTGCACCCACGCGCTCAAGGCGGAGTACCGCGAGATGCTCGACCTCTCCGACGCCGATGCCTCCGCCGTGGCCGATGCGGCCTGGGACATCTGCGAGCTGCTGCTCGATCTCCACGACCGCGGCGAGCTGGATACCGGCTTCGCGCCGATGGTGGAGCCGCTGCCGTATCACCCGCCGTGTCAGCTGAAGTCGCACGGTATCGGCACGCCGGCGATGGACCTGTTCGCGCTGGTGCCCGGGCTGCGGGCGGTGGACTCCGATCACGACTGTTGCGGCGCGGCCGGCACCTATGGCCTCAAGGTCGACCGGTGGAAGATCGCGCAGGACGTGGGGGCGCCTCTGTTCGATGCGGTGCGTTCCTCGGGCGCCGCGCGGGCTGCCTGCGATTCGGAGACCTGCCGCTGGCAGATCGAGCAGTCGTCGGGCGTGCCGACCGTCCATCCCATCACCATCCTCGCTGAGTCCTACCGCCGCGCGGATGCCGGAGTGGACGAGCCCTGGCACCGCATCGTCTGAGGCCAGCAAAGATGCAGAAGCCCGAGGGGACGCCAGAATCTCTCCTGCCCCCAACGGGCCAGGCCACGTGACCGAGCACGAGCGACGCTGGCGCGAATCGGCGTTCGTTTGCCGGTAGCGTCAACGGCGTTGGCGTATGAAAGACGGTCGGCCTCCCGACCTGGATAGCGCCAATGACGTTGACGTATGACAGGACGGTGGGTGGTCAACCGAAGTCCGCGATTACGGCGCGATCAGTCGAAGCCGTGCGACATGACTTCACAGATGCCGACGCCAATTGGCACCACGACGGACGTGATTGCCAATCCGAGGAAGGCGACGGCGATCCGTTGATGCCGGAGGATGCCGCGGCCGCGGCGAGGATTGCCGCCGGGATCGGGATCGGGCAAGATCGTCATGAGCAAGGACCCAAGCTCGAACGGGTTCCAGCGTCATTCGATCACTTGATGAGCTTGCGTTCCATCTGGCGCATCGCGATCCACAGACAGACTGCGAAGAAGACGACCAGGTAGAGCAGATCCCACAGCTGCCCGATGCCGATGATGCCGGTCGAGAGGCCGCGGATCAGGTTGATGCCGTGGTAGAGCGGCGTGAGCTGGACGATCGTGACCAGCCAGTCAGGCAGGACCCTCTCGATCGGGAAGAAGGTGCCGCTGAACAGGAACATCGGCATCACGATCAGTCCCATGGGCACGTCGAAGTCGTTCACGGTGCGCAGGTAGGAGGTTCCCGCAAGACCGGCCGCGGCGAAGGCGGCAGCGACGAGCAACGCGGCCGGGACCATGAGGATGCCCAGGGGCGACAGGACGAGGCCCATGATCAGCATGATCACGAACATGGCGATGGCGTAGAGGGCAGCGCGCAGCAGCGCCCACAGCATCTCGCCGATTGCGATCTCGGTGATCCCCATCGGCGTGGCCAGCACACCCTCATAGGTCTTCGCGTAGTTGAGCTTGAAGAAGACGTTGAAGATCGTCTCGAAGACCGCGCCGTTCATGGCGGCCGTAGCGACCAGGGCGGGGGCGACGTAGGCGGCGTAGGCGACCACCTGGCCATTCGGCAGGCGCACCTCCTCGATGATGCCGCCGAGACCCATGCCGATGCCCAGCAGGTAGAAGATCGGCTCGAAGACGCCCGAGAGGATGATGATCCACTGGTGGCGGTAGACCATGATGTTGCGCTCGACCAGGCGTCGCGAGCGCCAGATACGGGCCCAGGCGGTAGCCAGCGCTCCCGGTCGGGCCTGCGTGAGGGTCGTCATCCGCGCCCCCGCGCTTCCCGAGCCGTGCCGTATGTACCCATGTGCGCCCGGGCCATCAGCCGGCCATCCGCCGGGTGAGGGTCCGCTCGGCGAACCAGGCACCAACCCCGAACATGATCAGCAGGTAGGCGAGGTGGAGCGGCGCGGTCACCGGATCGAGCTGATCGAGGACGGACCCGCGGATGAGCTCCACCCCATGGAAGAGGGGCGTCGCCCATGCCACCGCACGCAGCGGCTCGGGCAGGTTCGTGAGCGGGAAGAACGTGCCGCTGAACAGGAAGAGCGGGTTGATCCCGAAGCGGAAGATGGCGCTGAAGCCGACGTCGTTCTTCTGGGTCGCGGTGAACGCGATCAGGCAGGCGGCAAAGGCCACGCCGACGAGGGTCGCAAACGGGACGGCCAGCACGGCCAGCGGGGTGCGCACGATCCCGAACAGCGCCAGCACGACCAGGAAGACGGCCGCCAGCGAGCCGATGCGGAACGCGGTCCAACCGAGCTCCCCCAGCACGATGCTGCGGATGCCGACCGGGGTGGAGAGCATGGCCTCGTAGTTCCGGCCCCACATGATCTTGTTCATGATCGGGTAGGTCGACTCGAAGGTGGCGGTCTGCATCGCCATGGCCGCCAGCAGGCCCGGCCCGAGCCAGTCGATGTAGGGCACGCCGCCGAAGGCCTCGAGGCTGGAAGGCGTGAGAAGCGCGCCGATCCCGATCCCCATGGCGGTCAGGAAGAGGACCGGCTGGAGGAACCCGAAGGCAAGGCTGCGATGCCAGAGTCGCTTATAGACGAGCCAGTTGCGCTGCCAGACGCGGCCCGAGGCGGCGAGGACGGTCACGTCGTGTCCTATTCGACGAGCGAGCGGCCGGTCAGGCGCAGGAAGACGTCCTCCATGCTCGACCGGCGAACGAGCGCGCTCTCGACCGGGATCTCGCGCAGGTTCACCTGCTCCAGCGTGCGCTCGCCATTCTCGGTGTAGAGCAGGTGCCGGTCCGGCAGCTCCTCGATTCGGTCGGCGAGGCCGTCGAGCTGGCCGTCGAGGTTGTCGCGCACCGCATCGGTGAAGCGCAGTTCCAGCACCTCCCTGGTCGAGTGCTGGTCGATCAGCTGGCGCGGCGAGCCCTCGGCCACGATCTTGGCCTTGTCCATGACCACGAGGTGGTCGCACAGCTGCTCGGCCTCGTCCATGTAGTGGGTCGTGATGATCAGCGTCGCGCCTCTTCGCTTCAGCTGGTAGAGACGCTCCCAGAGCAGGTGTCTCGCCTGCGGATCGAGGCCGGTCGTCGGTTCGTCCAGGATCACGAGGTCGGGGTCGTTGATCAGGGCACGGGCGATCGTGAGGCGGCGCTTCATGCCACCCGAGAGCGGCTCGACCTGGTCCTTGGCTCGTTCGTCGAGCTGGACGAACTCGAGCAGCTCATCGGTCCGCTTGTTGGCGACGTCGCGCGGGATGTCGAAGTAGCGGGCGTACATCTCCAGGTTCTCGCGCACCGTCAGCTCGGTGTCGAGGTTGTCGATCTGAGGTACCACGCCCAGCTTGCTCTTGATCTCCCGGGCCTGGGTGCGCGGGTCCATGCCGATCACGCTCAGCGTGCCCTCGGTGACCGGGCTGGAGCAGGCGATCATGCGCATCGTGCTCGTCTTGCCGGCACCATTCGGACCGAGGAAGCCGAACGCCTTGCCCGGGCGCACGTCGAAGTCGACGCCGTCGACGGCGGTGAACCCATTCGCGTAGCGCTTGGTCAGGCCACGGGCATGGACAAGGGACTGCTGCTGGTTCGTCATGGGGTTTCGCATTCTAGACCGATGCGGGCGTCGTTCTCATCGGTCCCATGCTGGCGCGGATTCCTGCCACCGAGTGTCGTGTTCAGCCCGAGGCAGATGCCTATCACATGCCGGCGGCGAGGGAGTCGGCGCGAGGATCGGCGCCGCCTTCGTAGGAGGCGTCGACCCGGCGTCGAATCATCTGCGCCCAGCCCATGATCGGGGTCCTCGGCTCGACCAGGCTGATCTCGTGGCCGCGCCGCGTGAGCTCGCCGACGACCATTGGATCCACGCCGTCGGACTCGATCCTCACCGGGCCGAGTGGCAGACCCGCGCCCTCCGTCTCGACCACGAATCGCGGCCGATCGACGGCCGCCTGTGGATCGAGCCCGTCATCCACGAGCCCCTGGACGAGTTGGACCATGGTCTGCGGTTGCCCGTCGCCGCCCATGGCGCCGAACGCCACCTCGGCGACGCCGTCGTGCAAAATCATGCCGGGCATCAGCGTGTGGAGGGTCCGGGAGCGAGGCGCGAGCGCGTTCGGATGATCGGCATCCAGCGAGAAATACGCCCCACGGTTCTGGAGCATGATCCCGGTCGAGCCACCCATGATCCCCGAGCCGAAGCCCATGTAGTTCGACTCGATGAGGCTGACCATCATCCCGTCGGCATCGGCGGCGCACAGGTAGACCGTGCCGCCACCCGGTCGATTCGTCGGCTCATACCGATGCGCCCGCTCCCGCGAGAGGCGTGACGTCAGCCAATCGGCGTGATCGGACGAGAGCAGGACCGATGGATCCGCGAGCCCCCGCTCCGAATCGGCGATGCATCGATCGCGCTCGCTCCAGGCGACCTTGACCGCCTCGATCTGCGCGTGCAGCCGATCGGCGGAAAGCGGCGAACCC